>NZ_CP042301.2:4770000-4855325 GCF_007922615.2 Nitratireductor mangrovi
CGAGAAGCTGACGCCGGGATGCCGCTCGCGGAACGGCGTGGTGATGCGGGCGACCATCGCCAGCGCGGTCGGAATGGCAGCGATGCGGATACGCCCGGAAAGGCCCTTGCGGGCGGCGCGCATCTCCTCGCGCATGGTGCGCGCGTCGCCGACGATGCGGCGCGCCCAGGTCAGCACCTGCTCGCCCTCCGCCGTCAGGCCCTGGAAACGCGAGCCGCGCTTGACCAGCATGACGCCGAGCTGGTCCTCGAGTTGCTTGACGGCGGCCGAAAGCGTCGGCTGGGTGATGCCGAGCGTCTCGGCGGCGCGGCCGAAATGCTGTTCCCGGGCCAGTGCGATGAAGAATTCGAGCTTGTCGATCATGGCGGGAAACGTAGCCTTGCGTACGCCTCCCGCCAATCGCCTTGTCGTCAGCCTCTGGCCGCCGCCTCCAGTTCGGCCACGTCGAGCTTGACCATCTTCATCATCGCCGCGGTGACGCGGGTGGCGGCCTCGCGGTCCGGCCCGTTCATGTAGCGGTACAAGACCTCCGGCACGATCTGCCAGGCAAAGCCGTATTTGTCCTTGACCCAGCCGCACTGGACCTCGCGCCCGCCGTCGGCCGCGAGCTTGTTCCAGTATTCGTCGACCTCGGCCTGGTCGGCGCAGAGGATCTGGAAGGACACGCTGTCGTTGGGGATGCCTTCCGGGTGCTTGCCGCCGTTCAGGCAGACGAATTGCTGGCCCTCGATGGTGACTTCAGCCGTGATGACCTGGCCTTCCTGCATGTAGGGCTCGCCGCCGCCCGACGCCCGGGCGACCTCGCCCAGTTCCGTACGGCGAAATACCGACGCGTAGAAGCGCGCCGCTTCCTCGGCTTCGGTTTCGAACCAGAGCCAGGTGCTGATCTTGTTCTGCATGTCCTCCTCCTATTGCGCCTGGGCGCAGTTGATCATCCACGAGGTGCCGAAGCGGTCCGTCACCATGCCGAATTTCTTTGCCCAGAAGGTTGTCTCGAAGGGCATCGTGACCGTGCCGCCGTCGGCGAAGGCGTTGAAGATCGCCTCCGCGCGCGCCTCGTCCTCGATCTGGATCGAGATGGAAACGCCCTTCTGCTCGGCGGATCCGAATTCGGGCGGCGAGTCGGCGCCCATCAGTTCACCCGCTTCGGTTACGAGATGGGCGTTCAGGATCTTGTCCTGCCAGCCGGGCGAGACCTCGGCGCCGGCCGGCGTTTCGCCGTGGCTGAGCATGGCTTCGATGCGGCCGCCGAGCACCTTGGCATAGAACTCGAAGGCCTCGCGGCAGCGGCCGTCGAAAGAGAGATAGGGAATGAACTTCATGGTCTTTTCCTTTGCTTGGGGAGAGAGAGTTTCTAGCGATTGGCCAGTGCGGCGCCGAGCAGGGTCAGCGGCAGGGCGGTCAGCGCCAACGTGACGGGATACCAGCCGGGTCCGACGCCCCACATGGCGACGGCACCGGCGGTCGCACCGGCGGTGCCGATGAGGCCGAGCACCAGCGCGTGGCGCAGCGGTGCGGAGGGCGCCAGCCATGCGACGATGTAGCCACCCAGCACGGCGAACACGCTGCGGTAGGCGAAAGCCAGTGCGTAGTCGCCGGCAGCGATCATCGGTTCGCCGGCGGGCGGGAAAACGCCGGTCGCGTGAAACAGGGCGTCGGCACCGGTCGAGAGTACGACTACGGTCGCGAGCCCCGCGACGACTGCAGCAATGCTGCGTAAGGGACGGCGCGTTGGGGAGGGGTTGTTGGCGGCCTCTGCGGGCACGGGGTTCATCTTCCAAGTTCCCTGATTGTGGGCTGGACGCCGCCGTTGCGGCGCCTTCGTACCCACCCGACGAACGGGCGACGGCGGATTCGACACGAGCGTTCGATTTTTTTTGCCAGGTCGGCGAATCCAGCCATCCCTTGGCCCGGCGCGCGATCTGCATTATCTCCGGCGCGTCAATTCGCGAGAGAAACGCCATGACCGTCACCAAGGAAGCCGTCATCGAGACGCTTCACGCCATCAAGGGCCCCGACTTCGAAGGCGATATCGTGTCGCTCGGACTCGTTTCGGAGATTTTCGTCGCCGATGGGAAGGTGTTCTTTTCGATCACGGTGCCGGCCGACAGGGCGCAGCAGCTCGAACCGCTGCGTGCGGCTGCGGAGCGGGCCGTCAAGGCAATGCCGGGCGTGACCGGCGCCGTGGTGGCGCTGACGGCGGAGAAGAAAGGCGGCGGCATGGAGCGCGCGCCTGCTCCGCGGCGCGCAGCATCGACGCCCCCGCCGCCCCGCCACGCGGCACCCCGCGCGCCTGAGCCGCAAGGAGCGCCAGCGGGCCGCCAGTCGGGCCGACGCGATGTTCCCGGCGTGAAGAAGATCATTGCGGTCGCCTCCGGCAAAGGCGGTGTTGGCAAGTCCACCACGGCCGTAAATCTCGCCCTGGGCCTGCTGGCGGCCGGGCTGCGTGTCGGCCTGCTCGATGCCGACATCTACGGCCCGTCTGTGCCGCGTCTGCTCGCGATTTCCGGCAAGCCGCAGACCGTCGACGGCAAGATACTGAAGCCGATGGAGAAATATGGTCTCAAGGTGATGTCGATCGGCTTCCTGGTCGAGGAAGAAACGCCGATGATCTGGCGTGGTCCCATGGTCATGTCCGCCCTTACCCAGCTTCTGCGCGAGGTCGAATGGGGTGAGCTCGACATCCTCGTCGTCGATATGCCGCCCGGCACCGGCGATGCCCAGCTCACCATGGCGCAGCAGGTGCCGCTGGCCGGCGCCGTCATTGTTTCGACACCTCAGGATCTTGCCCTGATCGATGCGCGCAAGGGGCTCAACATGTTCCGCCGCGTCGACGTGCCAGTACTCGGCATCGTAGAGAACATGAGCTATTTCATCGCTCCCGACACCGGCAAGCGCTACGATATCTTCGGCCATGGCGGCGCCCGGGCCGAAGCCGGGAAACTCGGCATCGCCTTTCTTGGCGAAGTTCCGCTCGAAATGTCGATCCGCGAGACGTCGGACGCGGGTGCTCCGGTCGTGGTCTCCGCGCCCGAAAGTGCGCATGCCGAAACATACAGGACGATCGCGACCGCGGTTGCCGAGCAGCTAGAGGTCGCCGGGGATGATGCCGCGCCGGAGATCATCTTCGAGTAGCGCGTCCGGAGACAAGCCCTGGCGCCGGGTACTTGCTAATATAGCTGGCTCTAACGGTAGAAACATCTAATCGTATTTGATAATCCTGACAGCGCGTGGTCCGGCAGGGCGGCGCTGAGGGGTGCGTGCGTCCCGCGGACTTCGGCCCGGGGTGCGGTTCCATCTGGTGGACGGTTTTTGAGCGGGTGGGGGCGCCTGTTACGCTTGCCGGGACGCATGAGAGGTGAGGCCTAGATGCCCAGCCGTCAGTTCCAGCGGCAGGTGGCTACGATCGTGTCGATTGACGCGGCCGGGTTCTCACGTCTCATGGGCATGGACGACGAGGCGGCGGTTTCCTCTTTCGAAAAACACCGCGATCTCATTCGGGAATCCTGCACGACGTTCGGCGGACGCCTTTTCGGCCCCGCCGGCGACAGCATGATGGCCGAATTCGGCGCTCCGGTGGAGGCGCTGCTGGCGGTGATCGATTTCCAGAGCCGGATACGAGACGTCAACGCCTCGGTCGAGGAATCGCGGCGGATGGCCTTCCGCGCCGGCATCAATACCGGCCATGTGATCGTGCGCGACGAAAGCCGCTATGGCGATGATGTGAATATCGCGGCGCGACTGCAGGAAATTGCCCCCGAGGGCGGCGTTGTGATTTCCGAGACCACCTGGCATCACGTCCGCGGCCGGATGGCGGCGCATTTCACCGATCTCGGCATCCGGGAATTCCACAACATCCTGCTTCCGGTGCGGGCCTTCCGTGTCGACCGCGCCGACGGCGCCACGGCGCAGCACGCCGAACCGCGCGATGTGCCGGTTTCAGCCTTTTCGTTCTTCCGCGCTGACGGCAAAGGCGGCCCGCCCGCGGTCGCCGTGCTTCCATTCCGCATTGAGGCTGGCGATCCCGAGATCAGCTATATGGCAGAGGGCATGGCCGAAGACATCATCGTCGGCCTCTCGAACACCCGCTGGTTGCCCGTCATCTCGATGAATTCGAGCCTGCAGTTTCGCGACGAGGCGATTTCGCCTGACGCGGCGGGGCGCGCGCTCGGAGCGCGCTATGTCGTGACCGGCACGATCGCCCGCAGCGGGAGCCGGTTGCGGGTGCGCGCTGCGCTTGATGACGCCTCGACCAACCGCAACATCTGGTCGCGCCGTTTCGACCGCGATTTTTCCGACATGTTTGCCATGCAGGGCGAGATCGGCAACGAGATCGTGGCAATGCTCGAAAAGGAGGTCGACCGGGTCGAGCAGGCGCGGACCTTCCGTGTCCCCTGGGAAGGGCTCGAAAGCTGGCAACTCGTCCGCCGCGGCCGCTGGCACATGCAGCGCCGGACCCGCGAGAATACCGAGCTTGCCCTCGAATTTTTCGAAAAGGCCTACGAACGCGACCCGAACGCCAGTACGGTGCTCAACGAACTGGCGTGGTGGTACTTCTGGCGCTCGTGGCTGAACTTCGGCGGCAGCGGCGAATACAAGGAAGACCTTGCCAGGGTCGAGGAGTTTTCCCGCACTGCGCTCTACATGGACAGCCAGGACGCGCGCCCTTACGCCCATCTCGGGATCGTCGACATAATGCTCGGCCGCCCGGCGTCGGCGCGCGAGCACCTTGCCGAAGCGATCGGCATCAATCCAAGCTTCGCCTTCGCGCGCTCCGCAATGGGCAGCGCCCATCTGCTTCTGGGGGACGAAAAACGCGCCATCCCGCTGTTTCTCGACGCCGACCGCCTGAGCCCGTTCGACCTCTACCGGTTTCACAATCTCGGCGAACTGGCCTCCGCCTATTGTTTCGCGCAGGACTGGCCGTCGGCCGTGGTCACGGCGGAGCGCTCGCTTTCGCTTGCCCCATCCTATTGGTACGCCCGCTTTTTGAAGATCGCTGCGCTGGGCGCGCAAGGCGACCACGCGGCGGCCAAGGCCGAGCGCGCGGTGCTTGCCGCCCGCGATCCGCAATTTGCGACCCGGCGCGTGGAGTTCATCCCGTTTGCCGATTCCGGCCAGAACCGTTTTCTGATCGACCTTTTTGACAGGGCGCTGGAGGGCGTTGGCTAAGCGCCAAAGCGCCGCTGCGGCTGTCTGTGAACCATGTCACTTACAGCCAAGGGGCGTGCGCCCTACTGCTACAATGGCGGCAGTGCGCGGGAACGACGATGATCCGGACCAAATATTTCGACGGGGTGGAGTTTGCCCAGGCGGCGCAAAAGCCAGTGTCCGAAATGCCGCCATTCGACGCGGAGCGGCTTCGCAGCAATGGCATAGGCGCGCGCATCATCACCGCCTTGCTTGAAAATCCCCGGCCGCTCCTGAGGTTCCTGCGCCGGCGCTGGCCGACCATCAAGTTGTCCCGCTTCGCGCTAGTGCTGAAGAATGCCGACGTGCGCGAGATCCTCGAACGGCAGGACGTGTTCGAGACGCCGTTCGGCCCCGAAATGCGCGAGATGGCCGGCGGCGCCGACTTCGTGCTCGGCATGCAGGACGGGCCGGACTACCGTAGACTGAAATCAGCCCTTCTCTCCGCGTTCCCGCCGGCCGAGGTCGAAAAGAAGGTGCGGCCGATCGCTGCCCGCCATTCGCGCGAGGTCATGCGGCATGCCATGCCGGGCTTTGACGCCGTCGGCGAACTCATGAAGATCGTTCCGGTGCTGATCTGTCGCGATTATTACGGTATGGCGATCGACGATGAGAAGATTTTCGCCGACTGGGCGATCGCCTTGTCGTCGCTGTTCTTCGCCGACTTTTCCGGTAATGCGACCACCCGTGAACTCGCGGTGGTGGCCGCCGCGCGAATGAACCAGGCGATCGATTGCTCGATCGCCGAGGTGCGGGCGGGCCGCATCGATCCCGAGACGCCGCTTGCCCGCTTGGTCAAGCTCCACGATGCCGATCCGGACGCGCTGAGCGAGAACGAGATCCGCTCGATCATGATGGGCATGATCACCGGCTTCACGCCGACCAACCTGCTCGCGGCCGGCAACTCCCTGGATGTCATTCTGTCGATGGACGAGGCGCGGGAAGCGGTGGCGGCAGCGATCGCGGCCGACGACGATACGGCCCTCGCGGCCGCGGTGATGGAGGCAATGCGCTTCAAGCCGATCAATCTCGGGCCGCTGCGTTATGTCGCCCGCGACACCGTCATCGCAAAGGACACGCCGAGGGAAAAGCGCCTGCGCGCGGGCATGACGGTATGGCCGTCGACGCTTTCGGCGATGTTCGACGAGGAGGACGTGGTCGACCCGGAAAGGTTCGATCCGAGCCGGTCGCTGCGTGGCTCGCTGGTCTTCGGTCACGGCATTCACTGGTGTGTCGGAGCCGAACTGGCCAAGGTACAGATCGCGGAAGCTCTGAAGGCGCTGTTTTCGAAGCCGGGTCTGCGGCGCGCTGCCGGGCGGGCCGGACGGCTGACGCGCCGGGGGGCGTTTCCCGAGACCTTGCGCGTCGATTTCGACCTGCCGCCGGAATCCAGGGTCGTCGACAACGCCTTCGTCACCATTGCCGTGCCGGTCTCCGAAGACACCTCGGCGAAAAACCTCCGCGAGATGGTCGATGCACTTGGCAATCCGCCCGAGCCGGCGGTCCGTGAGGCTTTTGACCGGACCGGCATCATCCACTTTGCCAGCCTGTCCGTGGTCGGCAAGGCGGACATTGCATCCGAGGCGCGGGGCGAGAGCTATCATCTGGTGCTCGAGTTCTCTGCCGACGGCAGCGAGAACGAGGCGATCGACCGCGTCGCCGCCGAGGCCGGCGCGTTCCTGCGCCCGATCTTCGAGGCCGCCGGCGCGGCAACTGCCGACGCTGACCTCGCCGGAGTGATGCGTCGCCACGCCGTCAAGGTGTCGCCGGCGCCGCGCCATCAGCCTGGCCTGTGCTTCACCGGCACACCCGGCCATTCAGTGAGCAGGATTCTCGCCGAGGACCGGCTAGTCCACGAGGCGCAGGCCATCCTCGCCGAGGAACCGGCCGACGGGCCGGCGACGCCGCTCGAACGGCTGCGCACCGTTCGCGACGCCCTGGCCGGCAAGGCCGGCTTCGAATGGGCGTTCCAGCCTGCCGAACAGCGGCTGGAGGGTCGGGAGGGCAAGGTGGCCGGGGCGGTGTGGGCTCTCGTGAGGGATCCTACCCTGGTTACGACGCTGCTCCTCATGATCGTGGCTGTGGCGCTGCCTCTTTTCCTTCTTGCCTTCGGCGGATGGGACGGTGGTTTTTGGCGTGGCGTCTTCGCCGCCCTGGCGGCGTTGGTTGTCGGAACGATCGTGCTGCTTGCCGTTCTTGGCGTTCTCGGCTGGTTTGTCTACGCGCGCTTCCGGCGCAAGGAGCGGAGCGATCCGGTCGGCGGCGCCCATCTCGCGCCGGACCGTTTCGAGCAGATCTCGCGGCGCGAGAACCACATGGCCCACAACCATCTCGCCGCCGTCTCGGTCATGAAACCGGGCCTGCTGCGCCGGCTCACCCTGAGGCTCGGCTTCTTCGCGATCCTCCAGTTCGCGCGTCACGTCTTCATGCCGGGCCGGCTCGCCGACATCGGCTCCATCCACTATGCCCGCTGGGTGCTGCTGCCCGGCACCGACAAGCTGCTTTTCTTCAGCAATTACGGTGGCAGCTGGGGCAGCTACCTTGAGGATTTCATCACCAAGGCGAGCAAGGGCCTGACCGCGGTCTGGAGCAACACCGAAGGCTTTCCCCGCGCCAGGAACCTGTTCTTTGACGGCGCGACCGATGGCGACCGCTTCAAGCTCTGGGCGCGGGAACAACAGATTCCGACCCTGTTCTGGTATTCGGCCTATCCCGAGCTGACCACGCTCGCCATCCGCCGCAACTCCTCCATCCGCCAGGCGATCGCCTCGGCGGAAACCGACACCCAGGCCGCCGACTGGCTCGACCGTTTCGGTTCATCGCCGCGCCCGGTGCGCGAGCTCGAAGTGCGCGATATCCAGTCGATCGTCTTCGGGGGCATGGGCAAGCTGGAATGGGCCGAGATGCTGGCCATGTCGATCCCCGAGAAACACGATCGTAAAGCGCGCGCCGCCTGGCTCGACCACCTGCTGGAAAATGTCTCCTTCGGCGACGCCGAACCCGTCGATGCCGCGCTGATCGTTGCATTCGGACCGGACGGCCTGCGCCGCCTGGGCCTGGGCGGCCCGGCCGGCGACCTGGCGACGTTTCCGACTGCGTTCAGGCGCGGCATGGCCAATGCGGAAAAGGCGCGTGCGCTCGGCGACACCGGCGACAATGCATCGTCCAACTGGGACTGGGGGGCGGAAGGCAGCTCCGCCGACGTGTTCTTTATCTGCTACGCCGCGAACGAGTCCCGCCTGAAGGCCGACGTGGAGGCGCTGATCGAGCGCAGCATCGCGGCGGGCATCGAACTGGTTTCGCGGCTGCCGCTCACGATCTGGAAGAACGGCACCGACAAGCCGCACGAGCATTTCGGCTATCGCGACGGCATTTCACAGCCGGTGATCGCGGGGACGCCCAGGGCGCGATACCCCACCAACCCGCAGCATCGCGTCGCAGCCGGCGAGTTCCTGTTCGGTTATCGCGACGAATACGGCCATCTGCCGCCATCGATGACCCTCGCAGCCGGCGCCGATCCGAAGGATCGGCTTCCCGGCATCCTTGATGCCGAACGCGGTAGCGAGGATGCAACACGGCGCGATTTCGGCCGCAACGGCTCATTCCTCGTCGTGCGCCAGCTGGTCCAGCACGTCGATGCGTTCGACGCCTATTGCAAGAAGACGGCGAAGGCGCTCGGTACCGCCACAATGGACGGGCGTCCGACCGAGGAGTGGATCGGCGCCAAGATGCTCGGCCGCTGGAAGGATGGCTCCTCGCTGGTGCGCAATCCGGTATGGCGCAAGGACCGCGAGGCCGACAATTCCTTCCTGTTTGCGCGTGACGATCCGCAAGGGCACCGCTGTCCCTTCGGCGCCCATATCAGGCGGTCCAATCCGCGCGATTCCCTCGGCGGCGATCCCGAAGTGCAGATAGCGCTGTCCAAGCGGCATCGCATCCTGCGCATCGGACGCACCTATGAAAAGAAGCTGCGCGGCGGCAAGCTCGAGAAGGGCATGCTGTTCATGTGCCTCAACGCCGACATCGAGCGGCAGTTCGAGTTCGTGCAGCAGAGCTGGGTCCTCAACAGCGGTTTCGAGGGATTGCGGAACGAGACCGATCCGCTGGTCGGGCCGGGCGGCACCTTCACCATCCCCGGGCCGAAGGGTCCCCGCCGGCTCGAAGGCCTCTCTGCCTTCACTACGGTGAAGGGTGGCGGATATTTCTTCATGCCCGGCAGGCGGGCCTTGCGCTATCTGCGTTCACGAACATAGCGGCAGGCCGCGCGTTCAATCCTCGGGCGCCGAGCCGATGCGCTCCAAAGCGCGACCGTTCACGATCTTCAGGCCGCCGCGCCTGATCTCGATGACGCCGAGGCGGCGCCAGTCCGTCAGCGTCTTGTTCACCGACTCTCGCGTCGCGCCCAGAAACTCGGCCAGCTCCGACTGTGAAATGCGGATCCAGCCTTCTTCGTCGGGGATGAGCTCGGAAAGGAAAAGCAGCCGCTTGGCGAGCCGCGCCTCGATCTTGAGCAAGGCCTGGTCACCGAGTTCGGCACTGACCCAGCGCAGGCGCGCGCACAACAATCCGATCATGGCGGACGCCAGTTGCGGATGCGCTTCGATGCGGTCGAACAGCTGGCGTCGCGAGACCGAGACGAGGACCGAATCTGTCAGGCAGGTCGCCGTGGCTGTCCGCAATCCACCGTCGAGAGCGCCGATCTCCCCGATCAGGCTCTTGGCGGTCTCGATGTTTGCGACCAGCTTGCGGCCGCCCTCCGAATAGATCGCGATCTCGACGGTGCCGTTGAGGACGCCGTAGACACGGTCGGCCTCGTCGTCCTGCATGAACAGGTTCTGACCTGCCTGGACGCGCTCCTGTCCGCAGCCGGCAAAGAGAAGAGCGAAAAGGTCCTCCCTCAGCCGCGCCTGCGGTTGGTCCTGCTGCGTTTCGCCGAAAGCCACGTCACCCGCCATCTAGCATCCAACCGGTTCCCGCCCCCGGCCGGACCGTTCCTCGTCGTCGCGGCGCGGGCGCGTCATTTTTTCTCCCTCGCGCCGGTTGAAATTGATTGCCGGCCTTCGGCATGTAAACTGCCGCGCAAGCACCGGCCCTGAAGGGCACGAGGAGGAACACCCGATGAGCGACGAGACAGTATTGCATGAACGAAAAGACGGTTACAGCGTCATCACGCTCAACAGGCCGGATCGTCTGAACGCGTTTAACGAAGTGCAACACAAGGAGTTGCGGGCCGCACTGGCCGAGTGTCAGGAGAATGCCGACTGCGGCGCCATCGTCCTGACCGGAGCAGGTCGCGGCTTCTGTGCCGGGCAGGATCTTTCCGACCGCGATCCGACCCTGATCGGCGACAGCCCCGACCTGGGAAAGACGCTCGAGACCTTCTACAATCCGCTGGTGCGAACGATCCGCGCCATGCCGAAACCCGTCATCTGCGCGGTCAACGGCGTGGCCGCCGGGGCCGGCGCCAACGTCGCGCTGGCCTGTGACATCGTGATCGCGGCGAAGTCGGCGAAGTTCATCCAGGCATTCTCCAAGATCGCGCTGATCCCCGACGCAGGCGGCACCTACTGGCTCACCCGCCAACTCGGCGAGGCGCGCGCCAAGGCACTGGCGCTGACCGCGCATCCGCTGGCTGCCGACGACGCGGCGGCCTGGGGCCTGATCTGGCGGGCGGTCGAGGACGATCGCCTGATGGCGGAAGCGACGGCGCTTGCGGAAGGCTTCGCGCGCGGGCCCACGCACGCTTACGCGCTGACGAAGAAGGCCATCCATGCCGCTTCGACCAATTCGCTTGACGACCAACTCGACCTCGAGCGCCAGCTCCAGCGCGAGGCCGGCATGTCGGACGATTACAAGGAAGGCGTGGCGGCCTTTCTGCAGAAGCGGCCGGCCGACTACCGCCGCAAGGCCGGGTAGGCCGGCTGGTCAGCCCTTGGTCACCTGCTCGTTGAGGTTCGAGAAGAACTGGCCGGCGAGCTTCTTTGAGGTCGACATGATCAGCCGGCTGCCCAACTGCGCGATCTTGCCGCCGACATCCGCGTTGACCTTGTAGGTCAGCAAGGTCTCGTTCGGGCCCTGCTCCTTAAGTTCGACGTCGGCGCCGCCCTTGGCAAAACCGGCAATGCCACCCTTGCCTTCGCCCTGGATCGTGTAGGAGTGCGGCGGCTTCAGGTTCTTCAACTCGACCTGTCCCTGGAAGCGTGCCTTGATCGGCCCGATCTTCAGCGACACGGTGGCGGCAAGTTCCGTATCGGACTTCTTCTCGAGGCTTTCGCAGCCGGGAATGCTCGCCTTCAGCACCGCCGGATCGTTGAGCGCCTCCCAGACCTTCCCGATCGGAGCCTCGATCGTCTCCTCGCCTTCCATGTTCATGGCCATCGTGCCGCTCCTCTCCGTACACAACCAGCACAAGCGAACTAGCCCAGCGGCGACCGCTTGTCTATTGCTGGACGGAGCTTGCTATCTTGCTGCGTTGGGCCGCTTCGAATAACGATTGACCATCAATCGGGGAGCAGAAGATGACGAACAGGTTAGGGCGGCGGCCGCAGACGACAAAATTGCGTTCGCAGCAATGGTTCGACAATCCGGACGATCCCGGCATGACGGCGCTCTATCTGGAGCGTTACCTCAACTACGGCCTGACCCGGGACGAATTGCAGTCGGGAAAGCCGCTGATCGGCATCGCCCAGACCGGCTCAGACCTTTCGCCCTGCAATCGCCATCACCTCGATCTGGCGCGCCGCGTGCGGGCAGGCATCGAGGCCGCCGGCGGCATTCCTTTCGAGTTCCCGGTTCACCCCATTCAGGAGACCGGCAAGCGCCCCACCGCCTCGCTTGACCGCAACCTCGCCTACCTTGCCCTGGTCGAGGTGCTCTACGGCTACCCCCTCGACGGCGTGGTGCTGACGGTCGGCTGCGACAAGACCACGCCGGCCCTCTTGATGGCGGCGGCCACGGTCAACATCCCGGCGATTGCGTTGTCCGTCGGGCCGATGCTCAATGGCTGGCACAAGGGCCGGCGGACCGGGTCGGGGACGATCGTGTGGGAGTCGCGTGAAAGGCTGGCTGCCGGCGAGATCGGCTATGACGAGTTCATGGAGATCGTCGCATCGTCGGCGCCCTCGGTCGGCTATTGCAACACCATGGGTACTGCCACCACCATGAACTCGCTGGCCGAGGCACTCGGCATGCAGCTTCCCGGTTCCGCCGCCATTCCGGCGCCTTATCGTGAGCGTGGCCAGATGGCCTATCAGACGGGCAAGCGCATCGTGTCCATGGTGAACGAGGACCTCAAGCCCTCCGACATCATGACCCGCGAGGCATTCGAAAACGCCATCGTCGTCAACTCGGCCATCGGTGGCTCCACGAATGCGCCGATCCATCTCAATGCAATCGCGCGCCATCTCGGCGTCCGGCTCGACAATGACGACTGGCAGAAGCTGGGCCACGACGTTCCGCTGATCGTCAACCTGCAGCCGGCGGGTGAATATCTCGGCGAGGATTTCCATCATGCCGGCGGCGTGCCGGCGGTCGTTTCGCAATTGCTCAAGGCGGGCGTGCTGCCGCATCCCGACGCGGTGACGGCAAACGGACGGTCGATCGGCGACAATTGCCGCGATGTCGAGACCCTGGACGCCGATGTCATCCGCACCGTCGCCGAACCGCTGCGGCCGCGCGCCGGCTTCATCAATCTCAAGGGCAATCTGTTCGAATCCGCGATCATGAAGACCAGCGTGATTTCGAAGGAATTCCGTGACCGCTACCTGTCGAACCCCGACGACCCCGAAGCCTTCGAGGGCAGGGCGGTCGTCTTCGACGGTCCCGAAGACTATCACGCCCGCATCGAGGATCCGGCGCTCGGCATCGACGAGAACTCGATCCTGTTCATGCGCGGCACGGGACCCGTCGGCTATCCGGGCGCGGCCGAGGTGGTGAACATGCAGCCGCCGGCGGCATTGCTGAAGAAGGGCGTCCATGCGCTGCCCTGCATCGGCGACGGTCGCCAGTCGGGAACGTCCGGAAGTCCCTCGGTGCTCAACGCATCGCCGGAAGCCGCGGTCGGCGGCGGACTGGCTCTGCTGCGCGACGGGGATCGCGTGCGTATCGACCTGAAGAAGGGATCAGCGGATATCCTGATCTCAAAGGACGAACTCGAAAGCCGCCGACAGGCGCTGGTAAAGGATGGCGGCTATGCTTTCCCCGAGCACCAGACGCCGTGGCAGGAAATCCAGCGCGCCATGGTCGATCAGCTGGCCGACGGCATGGTGCTGAAGCCGGCCGTGAAATTCCAGCGTATCGCCCAGATGATGGGCGTGCCGCGGGACAATCACTAAGGCGCCTTGTCGCCGGTGGGTTGGCGCCGCGCTAGGCGGCGGCCCTGCGTCCGACGACGGCGGCCAGTTCACGAATGCCGGGCTCGATGTGCTGGATCGCGATCGAGGAGATGCCGAGCCGCATGAAGCGTTTCGGAGCGTCGGCGCGGTCGAAGAACCGCTCGCCGGGCTCGATCAGGACGCTGCGCGCAGCCGCCAGTTCGGCGAGCTTGGCCGAGTCTGTACCGGGAGGGCCTTCGAGCCACATCGACGTGCCACCGGCCGAATCGGTGCAGCGCCAGTCGGGCATGTAGCACGAGGTCGCCTCGACAAGCCGTTGCCGCCTTTCTGCGAAAGCCGTCGACAGCTTGCGCACCAGCGCGTCGTGATGACCGAGTGACAGGAACAACGCCACGGCGCGCTGGTTGTTGGCTGGCGGGTGGCGCAGCATGAAGCGGCGCAGGGCGCGGAGTTCCGCGATCAGTTCGGCGGAGGCGACGATGTATCCAAGCCGCAGGCCAGGCGCCAGCGTCTTCGACATCGATCCGACATGGATGACACGGCCCGAGCGGTCGAGACTTTTCAGCGCCTGCTGCGGCGCGTCGTCGATGAGCTGGCTGTCATAGCCGTCCTCAATGATGATCTGGTCGTGCCGATCGGCGCGCGCCAGCAGTTCCTCCCGCCGCTTCTGGCTGAGTGGAACCATCGTCGGGCAGTGATGGCTCGGCGTGACGAATACGTAGCCGCAGTCACTCGGAACGCGTGAAGCCACGATGCCTTCGCCGTCGACCGGCACGGGAACCGTGTCGGCGCCGGCGAGCCTGAAGATGGAGCGCGCATCCGGATAGCCCGGCTCTTCCATGGCCACGCGGGTGCCCCTGCTCATCAGCAGCTCGGCCAGCATGTAGAGCGCGTTCTGCGCCCCCAGCGTCACGATGATCTCGTCGGGATTGGCGAAGATGCCGCGCCGCGGGAGGAGCCGCGCCTGGATCTGCTCGATCAGCAGCGGGTCGTCGCGGTCGACCATGTCGGCGGCCCAGTCGCGGATTTCGAGTACCGCCAGCGCCATGCGGTTGCACTCGCGCCATTCGGCAGTGGGAAACAGGCCCGGATCGAACTGGCCGTAGACGAACGGGAAGGACGACTTGATCCAGTTGTCCATTTTCATCGGCGGCGGCATTTCGCTCGCCTTCATCTTGCGCCGCGACTTCCAGTCGATGCCGCCTGCGGTGGGAAGTCCTCTGGGACCTTGCCGCGACGGAGCGGTCAACACTTCAGGGTTCACGAAATGGCCCCGGCGCTCGCGCGCGATCAGGAAGCCCTGGTCGACCAGCTGCTGGAAGGCAAGCACGACGGTGCCGCGTGCCACGCCGAGCTTCTCGGCGAGCACCCGGCATGACGGCAGAGGCATGGACGGCGAGATCTGGCGGTCGAGGATCGCTGCGACGATCGCCTGCCGGATCTGTGCCTGCAGGGTCTGGCCCGAGTCGGGCGAGATCGTGAAAAGACCGGACCAGATGGCGGAATCGCTTCGCGTAGGCATGGCAGGCTTCCCTCCGGGCCGGAAATTAAACGGATGAAGAATAGGCTTCAAGGCTGGTCCAACCGCTTGCGCCAGAGTTTTTTGTCACCGATGCATTTGAGCCACTTAACGTTGGGCCACCAATCTTCGGCCTGCAGCCCGCTGCGTCCTTCTGTTTGGCGCCGAAATGATCTATCGGGGAGGCGGACAGGAAAGGACGAACTCCGTGGACCGTATCGCTTTCGACCGCGCGCTGGCTGAACTCGGCGCGCACCGCGACGAGGTGGCACCCTTCGACTTCGCGGCCGTCTTTCGCGAAGATTCAGCCCGGTTTTCGGCGTTTTCGCTGCGTTTCGACGATTTGCTGCTCGACTGGTCGAAGACGGCGGTCGACCGCCGTACGATGGAGTTGCTTGCCGAACTGGCCGCCGCCGCCGGTGTCGAGGCGCGCCGGGATCGAATGTTCGCCGGCGAGCACATCAACGCCACTGAAGATCGCGCCGTCCTCCATGTGGCGCTGCGCGCGCCGCGCCAGGCGGCTATGGCAGTCGATGGCAGGAATGTGATGGCCGACGTCCACTCGGTGCTCGACCGCATGGCAGCCTTTGCCGATTCCATACGCAGTGGCGAGGCAAAGGGCGCCACCGGCAAGCCGATCGCCGACGTGGTCAATATCGGGATCGGCGGCTCCGATCTCGGCCCTGCAATGGCCACGGCCGCGCTCGCGCCGTTCCACGACGGCCCGCGCACGCATTTCGTCTCCAATATCGATGGCGCCCATATCGCCGATACGCTGAAAGGGCTCGATCCTGCCGAAACCCTTTTCGTCGTTGCGTCCAAGACGTTCACCACCGTGGAGACGATGACCAACGCGGCCACCGCGCGCAAATGGCTCGCCGATGCGCTGGGCAGCGAAGCCGTGGCCAGCCATTTCGCCGCGGTCTCGACGGCGCTTGACCGGGTGGCGGCTTTCGGGATCGACGAGACACGCGTGTTCGGCTTCTGGGACTGGGTCGGCGGACGGTATTCGCTGTGGTCGGCGATCGGGCTGCCGATCATGCTGGCGATCGGCCCTGCACGGTTCCGGGACTTCCTCGCCGGCGCGCATGCCATGGACGAGCATTTCCGCTCCGCGCCGCTGCGCGAGAACCTCCCGCTTGTATTCGGCCTGGTCGGCTTCTGGCACCGGGTCGTCTGCAACTATCCGGCGCGCGCGGTGATCCCCTACGACCAGCGGCTGGCGCGGCTGCCGGCCTATCTCCAGCAACTCGACATGGAATCGAACGGCAAGGGCGTGCTGCTCAACGGCGCGCCGGTCGCCACGCCGACCGGGCCGCTGGTCTGGGGCGAGCCTGGCACCAACGGCCAGCACGCTTTCTTCCAGCTGCTGCATCAGGGCACCGACATCATCCCCGTCGAGTTCATCGCGGCCGCGCGCGGCCACGAACCGGAACTGCAGGAACATCAGGACCTCCTGCTTGCCAATTGCCTGGCACAGTCGCAGGCGCTGATGAAAGGCCGCACCCTGGCCGAGGCGACCGCCCAGCTCGTCGCGAAGGGTGTGGCGGAAGGAGAGGCGGCTGCCTTGGCCCCGCATCGCGTCTTTTCCGGCAACAGGCCTTCGCTCACGATCCTCTACCGGCAGCTCGATCCCTTCGCGCTCGGCCGCCTGATCGCACTCTACGAGCATCGCGTCTTCGTCGAGGCGCAGCTTTTCGGCATCAACGCTTTCGACCAGTGGGGCGTCGAACTGGGCAAGGAACTCGCCACAGCCCTGTTGCCGGTCGTGACCGGCGCATCCGAGGGCGACGGCCTCGACGGCTCGACCGCCGGCCTGGTGGCCTATCTTCAGGCGGAGCGCTGACGGGCGTGGCGATCAGGGGCATCCTGTTCGACAAGGACGGCACACTCGTCGATTTCGACGCGACCTGGTCCGCGATTGCCCAGCGGCTGGCGCTGGAGGCGGCCGGGGGCGCTCGCGAGACCGCCGACCGGCTTCTCGATCGCGCCGGATATGACGTCGCGCAGGACTGTTTCCGCGCCGATTCCGCGTTCGCCGCCGGCACCAATGCCGACATCGTCGCGCTCTGGTACCCGGATCGGACGCCGCAGGAACGGCAGCGAATGATCGCGCATTTCGACGAGGTGACGGCCACAGAAGGCGCCCGTTGCGCGGTTGCCGTGTCCGGCATCCCCCACGCGATTGCGCGCCTGCACGGCGACGGTTACCGGCTTGGGGTTGCGACCAACGATTCCACCAGCGGCGCGGAAAAGACGATCGCCGCGCTCGGCATCGCGCAAATGTTCGTTGCCGCTTACGGATATGATGCGGTTGCTGCGCCCAAGCCGGCGCCAGACACCGTGTTCGCGTTCTGCGATCTCACCGGTCTGAAGCCGTCCGAGATCGCAATGGTTGGCGATAACGGCCACGATCTCGAAATGGCGCATGCTGCCGGCGCGGGGCTCGCCATCGGCGTCCTGTCCGGGACCGGCACGCGCGAAACGTTGGCGCGCCGGGCGAGCGTCGTGCTCGGCTCGGTCGCCGAGTTGCCTGACTGGCTGGCCGGGCGGTGAAACCCTCGGCGCGGCAGCCGAGCCGCGACGCAGCGCGTCACGGATAGCTCGGACTTGTCGACGATCCTTCGCCGCGCCCGCCATGGCTTGGGAGGCGGGCTGCTTCAAGTGTCATCATCCTCGACGGAAGCGATGACCCGGCCTCAGGCGCAATTGCGCGGCGACGGCTTCAAACGGCGAAGACCGGGTTCACCTCGCGCCTGGTCTATTCGAGTTCGGTCGCGCGCCCGCGAGTGGCGGCGACCGTCGAGGTCCGGACCACGACGCTGACAGCAGGCCGTGTGCCGTTGGTCGCCACGCGCACGAGCACGGCAGGGACAGCGGCGACGCCGAGTTCCGGTTGGGCCGGTCCTGACCGGATTTCCGCGATCGCCTTCTCGTCGAGTTCGAAACCAAGATCCTGCAGTGTCGTGACCGGATCCGTCTCGAGCCGGGCGATCGTCTCCTTGTCCGAGAAAACCTTGTTCAGCGCCTCGGCATATTTCTCTTCACCTTGCATCAGTTCCATGGCAAATCCTCCGTGGGTTGCTCAGTGCACGCCTTCAAAATGCCGGAGCGGCAAGCCGACCCGCTGATGGTCCACCAGCGCCGGCGCGTCATGGGGTTCGTACCTGCCAGCCGCCTTCGATCCCGGCTTGGCGACCTGGCGCAGGCTCTCCAGTCCGTTCTCGCGGAAGGTCTTCAGGATGCGCGGGTAATATTTCGCCACCGGTTCCGGGAAAGCGTATTCGATCATGTTGGCCGACGGGTAGCGAAGACGCGCGAGCGTCTGGATCGCGGCGACGCGCTCCGAGATGGCGTAGATGTCGTCGGTGGCGACGCGCACGCCGGACTGGAAGAGGTAGTAGTTTCCGAAGAAGCCGAACTCATCGTACATCGCCTCGGTCACGAGACCGTCCCGGCATGCGGCGTCCCACAGCCGCGAGCCCGGTATCTGGCAATACCATTGGAGCAGGATACGAACGCCGAAACGCCCGTGCAGGCTTGCGGCGAAAGCAATCGTCTTTTCGATCTCGGCGCGACCTTCCCATGGCAAGCCGAGCACGAAAGAAAAATCGGCACGCTCCGAGAGGCCATGGCGATAAAGAATCCGCGCAGCGGCGTTCAATTTCTCGCAGGTCGTACCCTTGCCGATCTTGTCGAGGCCGTCGTCGTAGCCGCACTCGGCGCCGATCAGGAACTGCGTCGTGAAGGGCCTTATCGCGTCGACGTAGTCTTCGCTGAGGATGTCGTTGGCGCGCGAATCGAAGACCAGTCCGGGCGTCAATCCCCGCTGCGCGATGAGGCGCGCAATCTGCGTGGCGCGTTTCACGTTCATCGAGAACTCGTCGTCGATGATGTGGATGTGACCCGCGGTCGTACGCTCGCAATACGGCATGATCGCTTCAAGGCGATCGACGAACTCCCCCGGTGAGATACCCCGCCAGGTCCGGCGGTACGAGGTCGAGCAGAAGGAGCAATCGAAGACGCAGCCGCGCGAGGATTCGATCGACAGCGACTGGTAGATGCCTGCCGGCATGCGGCCGTAATCCGGGACCGGGAAGGAAGGCAGTTCCTCCTTTGAGATCAGCTTGTGGATCTGATTGCGAATGATTGCGCCGCTGTCGTCGCGCCAGGACAGGTTGGGGACGCGGGCAAAGTCGCGGTCCGTCTCGAGCGCCTCGGCGAGCGCGACGATCGCCACTTCGCCTTCGCCGCGAACCACGAAATCGATTGGAAAGGCGGCCAGCACGTACTGGTCGAACATGGTCGGATGGATGCCGCCTGCCACGATCGGAACGGTCGCGCAGCGATCCCTGATCTGCCTGATTACCAAGAGGGCCGTAGGCCAGGACATCGACGTGGCGCCGATACCGATGAGGCCGGCATCGTCGATGTCTTCGAGCCAGCTCTCGATGGAGAAACTGCCGGCCGCGATCAGGTCGACGAACACGACCTCATGTCCCGCCGCTTCCAGCACGGCCTGCAGCAGATACATCCCGTAGGGAGGGCACTCCCGGTGGGCGTCCATCGCGATGGAGACCAACTGGCCGCCAACATTGTCCATGATAGGCGGCGCGATGAGTACTATCTTCATGGTGTGCCTCCCTCCGAGACGACGAAAGCATGCCGGAAGACTATCATTCAGCAACAGAATCTGCAACCTTAAATAGTATAATACTGAACTCATAGCTATCAAGAGTTGTATGTTGCCATCCGGTACCGAAGCACAGGCCAACCTAACCAACGGCGCCACGCTGCTCGCGTTCGCGTCCGTTCCTGTCGCCATGTGGATCGCGCACCCGGACTCTGCCGTGCCCATGGGGGTCGGCGCCCTCGCATGGGTGTTCGCGCTGGTCCTGAAGGTTGTCGTGAACCGGACGCCGCAGGCGGAAAGACTGAGCCGCCGGGGCCCAGGCGGAGCCGCGCTTGCGGGGCTCGTCTCGGGCGTGTCGGAACTTGGCGTGCTCTGGCTCGCGGTCGCGGCCGGAATGGCCGAAGCGACGCTGCAGAGCGGGCTCTGGTGCGGCATCGGCGCTGCGGCGGTTGAGGTTGCCTATCTTGTCATCACGGGCGTCCGGCGGCGCCACGATCCCGAACTGCGCCGCCAGCATCGCGTCTGGCTGCGCGGCGCGGCGGCTTCGCGAGTTGTAGCCCACATGTTCGCCATCGAACGGGCGCTCGCGACGCTGATCCACGTGGCCAGTCGCGTGCTGGTGATGGCCAGTATCTCACTCGGCGTGGTCTGGCCCGTTCTGCTCGCTTTGCTAGCATTCACCGCGGTCGACGGAACGGCCACATATGGCGCCGTGCACCGCTGGAACTGGTGCCGGCCGACGACTGCGCGGCGCTTTTATCTGCTCCTGGCTCTTTGCGCGGTGGCGGTCTGTATCGCTGCTGGATGGCTCGCCGTCCGGCCGGTTGGATGAGCGGCCACTGCGCGTGCATGTCGATGGATACTTGTCTGGGGTTGCGATCAACGGTCCCTCCGGGGCGGAGAAGACCGTCCTCGCTCTCGGCATCACGCAAATGTTCGCCGCGGCTTACGGTCGCCGGACTGCCCGCTTGGCTGGCCGGGCGGTGAGATCGTCAACGAGACAGCAAAGCCGCGACGAAGCGCTGCAAGGATTGCTCGACATGGCGCTCGATCCGGCCGCGAGGATCAAAGCTCCACCAGAGCAGGGAACCCTGCCATTGGGCGATGAGCAACAGGCCGATGTCGGCCGGCGCGTCCCTTTCGCCGGTGAAACAGCCGGTGAGGGCAGTCGCCAGTGCATCGCGCCAGGCCGCGCCCCGAGCGCGCAGGGCAGGGTCGCGCAGGTCCTCGCGCAGCACGAGCAGGCCTTCGGCATAACGTTCGATATCGCCATAGTTCCCTGACAGCCCGACGAGCAGGGCGATAGCGCCGTCCGGCGTCCGCGGAACGGCGTTCGCAAGGCCAACCGTACGTTCGTCGAGTTGGTCCCAGGCCAGAAGCAGGGCCGCCTGCTTCAAGGCTGCCTTGGAACCCCAGCGCTGCACGAGCGTGGCCGGAGAAAGGCCGCTCGCTTCGGCGAGCGCCGCAAAGGTCAGGGCCTCGGGGCCGCGCGCATGCATCAGCGCAAGTGCGGCCTCCAGCACCTTGGCATCCGGCAGGATCTTTCGTCGCGGCATCTTGACATCCAATTATAAACGAACAATCGTTTATAATTAATTCCAGGCATCCACACAAGCCGCTGGCGGGCCCGGCGGCGAACAGGGAGTTTTGCATGTCGCTCAAGGGCAAGGTTGCGCTTGTTGCAGGCGCCACGCGCGGCGCCGGCCGCGGCATAGCGGTCGAACTCGGTGCCGCGGGCGCAGTCGTTTATGTCACCGGCCGTTCGACCCGCGGGCAGCGCTCGGAATACGACCGGCCTGAAACCATCGAGGAAACGGCGGCACTGGTCAGCGCAGCAGGAGGCGAAGGCATCGCCGTTCAGGTTGACCACCTCGTACCGGACGAGGTTCGCGATCTGGTTGGCCGCATTCGCGCCGATCATGGCCGGCTCGACATACTCGTCAACGACATCTGGGGCGGCGAAAAACTGTTCGAATGGAACAAGTCCGTCTGGGAACATGACCTTGCTAACGGGCTGCGCATCCTGAGACTCGCGATCGACACCCACCTGATCACGGCGCATCATGCCCTGCCGCTGATGATCGAACGTCCCGGTGGCCTGCTGGTCGAAGTGACCGACGGCACCGCCGATTACAACGCCGACCACTACCGCCTCTCACCCTTCTACGATCTAGCCAAGGTTGCGGTGAACCGCATGGCCTGGGCTCATGCCAAGGATCTGGTGGCGCGTGGTGCGACCTCGGTCTCGATCACGCCGGGCTGGCTGCGCTCCGAGATGATGCTTGAGGCCTTTGAGGTGACCGAAGAGAACTGGCGCGACGCCACCGCGAAGGTGCCGCATTTCGTCATCTCCGAGACGCCACGCTTCATCGGCCGCGCGATCGCCGCCCTTGCCGCCGACCCTGACCGGTCGCGCTGGAACGGTCAATCGCTGTCAAGCGGTGGGCTCGCGCAGGTCTACGGCTTTACCGACCTTGACGGCTCGCGCCCGAATGCTTGGCCCTATGTGGTCGAAGTGCAGGATGCGGGCAAGCCGGCGGACGCGACGGGCTATCGCTGAGGTCTCGACCGCCGGTCCCGCGGCGTCAGTTGCGCAACTCGCGGCGCAGGATCTTGCCGACATTGGTTTTGGGCAACTCCTCGCGGAACTCGATCTTCTTCGGCCGCTTGTAGGCAGTGAGCTTGTCCTTGCAGTAGTCGTAGATGTCCTGCTCCTTCAGTGCAGGGTCCTTCTTCACGATGAACAGTTTCGGCACCTCGCCCGATTTCTCGTCGGGCACGCCGATCGCCGCCACCTCGAGCACGCCGGGATGGCCGGCGACGACTTCCTCGATCTCGTTCGGATAGACGTTGAAGCCGGAGACCAGGATCATGTCCTTCTTGCGGTCAACGATCTTGACGAAGCCGTTCTCGTCCATGAAGCCCATGTCGCCCGACTTGAAGAACCCGTCCTCCGTGAAGACTTTTGCCGTCTCGTCGGGCCGGTTCCAGTAGCCCGCCATGACCTGAGGCCCGCGGATGCAGATTTCGCCGACCTCGCCGATCGGCAGGTCCTTGCCGTCCTCGTCGCGGATGGCGATTTCGGTCGACGGGATCGGCAGTCCGATCGTGCCCGAGAACTCGTCGGCGTCGAAACGGTTGCCGGTGGCGACCGGCGACGTCTCGGAGAGGCCGTAGCCTTCCGAGATCACGATCCCTGTCAGCTTCTTCCAGCGTTCGGCGACGCCGCGCTGGACCGCCATGCCGCCGCCGAAGGTCAGCACCAGCGGCTTGAAATCGAGCTTCTGAAACTCCTCGTTGTTCAAAAGCGCGTTGAACAGCGTGTTGAGGCCGGGGAAGACGTTGATCGGATATTTGGCGAATTCCTTGACCAGCGCCGGGATGTCGCGCGGGTTGGGAATGAGGATGTTTTCCGCGCCCTGCTGCATGCCCATCACCGCGTTCACGGTGAGCGCGTAGATATGATAGAGCGGCAGCGCACAGAGGTAGATGGGCCGCTCAGGGCGCGGCTTCTTCGCATAGGCGCTTTCGATCCAGATCGCGTTCTGCGCGACGTTGGCGAGCACGTTGCGGTGGAGCAGGGTCGCGCCCTTGGAAACCCCGGTGGTGCCGCCGGTGTATTGCAGGAAGGCGACATCATCCTCACCGACCTCGACCGGCTTCAGGCTCGCCGAAGCACCGGCCGACAGCGCATCGTTGAAGGCCAGGTGGCCGGGCAGCGACCACGAGGGCACCATCTTCTTGACCCGGCGCACCACCAAATTGACGATCAGCCCCTTGAAGCCGAGCATGTCGCCCATCGTCGCCACCACGACGTGCTTGATCTTGGTCCGGGCTACGACCGCCTGCAGCGTCGCGGCAAAGTTTTCCAGGATGACGATCGCCTCGGCGCCGGAATCGTTGAGCTGGTGTTCCAGTTCGCGCGGCGTATAGAGCGGATTGACGTTCACCACTGTGTAGCCGGCGCGCAAGACACCCATCATGGTGACAGGGTATTGTAGAACGTTCGGCATCATGATGGCGACGCGCGCGCCCTTCGCCAGCCCCCTGGCCTGCAGGAAGGCACCGAAATCCGCCGATTTCTTTTCGACCTCGGCAAAGGTGAGCGACTTGCCCATGCAAGTGAAGGCCGGCCGGCCGGCATGGGTCCGGCACGCCTCGACCAGAAGTTCGCCGATCGACCTCGCGGGCAGACCGGCAATCTCGGAAGGCATGCCCTGCGGATAGCTCTTCAGCCAGGGATGGTCGGCCTTGGTTGGTTTGGCACTCGTGTCGGTCACCTGATCCTCCCTCGCGCAGCAGCGCTTGTTCTGTCCGGTCAACCGCGGCCCGACAGGCGGGCGACACGCGAGAAGCCGGCTTCCCTTGTCGTATCTAGGGCCAAGCTGCGCCGGCGTGCAAGTATTACGTTGACGTAAAGGTTAGAGCAGCCTGCGTGCGTTTCGGCTGCACGGGCGGCGGCTATTGTCCGTAGCCGCTGTGGCCCTCGAGGAAACTCGCCTCTTCCGGCGAGCTTTCACGGCCGAGTGCGCGGTTGCGATGCGGGAAGCGACCGAAGCGGGCGACGATGTCGCGATGCTCGATGGCGTATTTCAGGCTGTTTTCGTTGCCGAGGTCGCGAAACATCTTCACTGACAACTCCTGGTCGGCAAGCACCTCGGAATGCATCAGCGGCATGTAGAGAAACTGGCGCTCCGTTTCCGTCATGCCCGCATCGTAGCCGCGCTCGATTGCCCCGTGTGCAATGGCCAGCGCGACGGGATCGCCGGCGAAGGCATCCGGCGTCCGGCGGTGGATGTTGCGGGTGAACTGGTCGAGCACGATAATGGCCGCAAGTGCCGATCGAGGGTCGCCGAGGAAGGCTTCAGGCGGAGAATGGAGCGCCGCCTCGCAGGTATCGGCAAACCGCGTCCTGATCCTGTCGTCGATGTCCTCGGCACCCGAGTACCAGTCTTCCGGCGTCATTTCGTCGAACCAGAAGCGCAGGACGGCTCCGGCGTCAAAAGGGCTGGTCGGCTTGTTCATGGGTCCTCCTGACCGACAATTAGTCGTCGCCCCGCCAAATTGCAAAGAGCGCCTCGAGGCTCGCCGCTGGGTTGATCGCAAATTCATTCTACCCCGACGCCGGAACGGAGACGAAACTTCCCTTGCGGCACGAATCTGGGGTGTTTCCATGCTCAATGATCGGTGCTTATATGCCGCCTTCACGGGCCGGGGCACAACGGTCCCAGCCAAGGTAATGGGAGTACTTTCATATGAAACGGTACAGCTTCGCGGCCGCTCTGCTGGCTGCGACGATGCTCGGTGGCGTCGCCAACGCAAAGACACTGGTCTATTGCTCGGAAGGCTCGCCCGAAGGTTTTGACCCGGCGCTCTATACCGCCGGAACGACCTTCGATGCCTCCTCCAAGACGATCTACAACCGGCTCGTCCAGTTCGAACCCGGAACCACCAACACCGTACCCGGACTGGCGGAGAGCTGGGAAGTTTCGGATGACGGCCTCGAGGTCACCTTCAAGCTGCGCCCGGGCGTCAAGTTCCACACCACCGACTATTTCACCCCGTCGCGGGACTTCAACGCCGACGACGTGATCTTCACTTTCGAGCGCCAGCGCGTCGCTGACCACCCGTTCCATGCCTATGTCGAAGGCGCGAGCTGGGAATATTTCAACGGCATGTCGATGCCGGACCTGATCAAGTCCGTCGAGAAGGTCGACGACATGACGGTCAAGTTCGTCCTTAACCGTCCCGAGGCACCGTTCATCGCCAACATGGCAATGGATTTCGCGTCGGTGTTCTCCAAGGAATATGCCGACAAGCTGTCGGAAGGCGGCAACGTCTCCGACCTGAACCAGAAGCCGATCGGCACCGGCCCGTTCAAGTTCGTGGCCTACCAGCCTGACGCCGTGATCCGTTATGCCGCGCATGCTGACTACTGGGCCGGCAAGCAGCCGATCGACGATCTCGTTTTTGCGATCGCCACCGACGCCTCGGTGCGCCAGCAGAAACTGATCGCCGGCGAGTGCCACGTCACGCCTTATCCGAACCCCGCGGACATCGAGAGCCTGAAGGCCAACGATCAGCTCAACGTCATGGAGCAGCAGGGTCTCAACGTCGGCTATCTGGCCTACAACACCAAGGTCGCGCCCTTCGACAACGCCAAGGTGCGCAAGGCGCTGAACATGGCGATCAACAAGGAAGCCATTCTCGACGCGGTCTTCCAGGGTGCCGGCCAGGCGGCGAAGAACCCGATCCCGCCGACGATGTGGTCGTATAACGACGCCATCGAGGACGATCCGTACGATCCGGACGCTGCCAAGGCGATGCTCGCCGAAGCCGGCGTCTCCGACCTGTCGATGAAGGTCTGGGCGATGCCGGTGCAGCGCCCCTACAATCCGAACGCGCGTCGCATGGCCGAACTGATCCAGGAGGATTTCGGCAATATCGGCGTCGAGGTCGAGATCGTGTCCTATGAGTGGGGCGAATATCTCGAGCGCTCCAAGGCGGAGGACCGCGACGGTGCGGTGTTGCTCGGCTGGACCGGCGACAACGGCGATCCGGACAACTTCCTGGCCGTTCTGCTCGGCTGCGACGCCGTGGGTGGCGCCAATCGCGCGCAATGGTGCAACGACGAGTTCAACGGCCTGATCCAGAAGGCGAAGACGTTGAGCACGCAGGAGGAGCGTGCCGCGATCTACGAGGAGGCGCAGGTCGTCTTCAAGCGCGAAGCGCCTTGGGCCACGATCGCGCATTCGGTCGTCTTCATGCCCATGCGCAAGGAAGTGCAGGGCTACAAGATGGATCCGCTCGGCGGACATGCCTTCGAGGGCGTCGATCTCGCCGAGTAGGCGATAGTTCCCACGAGCAAAGCGGCGGCGGCTCCGGCCGCCGCCGACCCGGTTTCCAATGCTGCGATTTCTGATTTACCGCCTGGCGCTGCTGGTACCCACCTTCATTGGGGTCTCCATCATCGCGTTCTCTTTCATCCGGCTGCTGCCGGGCGATCCGATCCTGCTGCTGGCCGGCGAGCGCGGCATGAGCGAGGAGCGCTACCAGCAACTTCGGGCTCTCTACGGCTTCGACCAGCCGCTCTATGTGCAATATTTCAATTATGTCGGAGACCTGCTTCAAGGTGACCTCGGCAACTCGATCGTCACCAAGCGGCCGGTCCTGGATGAATTCTTTACCCTTTTCCCAGCCACGATCGAACTCTCGCTCTGCGCGATCATCGTGGCCATACTGGTCGGCGTGCCCGCAGGCGTCGTCGCGGCGGTGCGGCGGGGATCGTGGTTCGATCAGTCGATCATGGGCGCCGCACTTGTCGGTTATTCAATGCCGATCTTCTGGTGGGGCCTGCTGCTGATCATTCTGTTCTCGGGCATCCTCGGCTGGACGCCGGTTTCGGGACGTATTTCGCTTATCTACTTCTTCCCGCCGGTGACCGGTTTGATGCTGATCGACAGCCTGCTTTCGGGGCAGGCCGGCGCCTTCAAGTCGGCGGTGTCGCATCTCATCCTGCCGACGGTCGTGCTCGCCACGATCCCGCTGGCGGTGATCGCCCGCCAGACGCGCTCGGCAATGCTGGAAGTTCTCGGCGAGGATTATGTGCGCACGGCGCGCTCCAAGGGCCTGCCGCCACGGCGGGTGATCGGCCTGCACGCGCTGCGCAACGCGCTGATCCCCGTCATCACCACGATCGGCCTGCAGGTCGGCGTTCTTCTCGCCGGCGCGATCCTCACCGAGACCATTTTTTCGTGGCCCGGCATCGGCAAGTGGATGGTCGACAGCGTTTCCAAGCGTGACTACGAGGTGGTGCAAGGGGGCCTGTTGCTGATCGCCGCCGTCATCATGATCGTCAACCTGATCGTCGACGTGCTTTACGGTCTCGTTAACCCCAAGATCAGGCACTGAGGCGGTGAGCGTGACCGGACAACAAAACGCGGCCACGACCGGAGCGAAGACCTCAGCAGGTTTCGTGTCGCAACGTCGCGCCATGCTGCGCGAGTTCTGGTACTATTTTTCGCAGAACCGCGGCGCCGTCATCGGGCTTTTTGTCTTCCTCTTCATCGTGGTCGTCGCGCTGCTGGCGCCGCTGATCGCACCGCACAGCCCGAGCCTGCAGAACCGGGGTTCCTTCCTCGTGCCGCCTGTCTGGCAGGAGGGCGGCGACTGGCGCTTCCTTCTCGGAACCGACGCCGTTGGCCGCGACATCCTCTCGCGGCTGATCTACGGGGCGCGGTTTTCGCTGTTCATCGGCCTGGTCGTGGTCTCGCTGTCCGTCAGCGTCGGTGTGATCATCGGCCTCGCCGCCGGTTATTTCCGGGGTGTCATCGACACCGCCGTGACGCGGTTGATGGACATCATCCTGGCTTTCCCGTCGCTTCTGCTGGCGCTGGTGCTGGTTGCCATACTTGGCCCCGGACTGACCAATGCCATGATCGCGATCGCCCTCGTCCAGCAGCCGCACTACGTGCGCCTGACCCGAGCCGCGGTCATGGCGGAGAAGGGTCAGGACTACGTAACAGCCGCGCGCGTTGCCGGCGCCGGCAATCTGCGGCTGATGTTCCGCACCATACTGCCCAACTGCCTGGCGCCACTGATCGTGCAGGCCGCGCTCTCTTTTTCTACCGCCATCCTCGATGCCGCTGCACTCGGCTTTCTCGGCATGGGCGCCCAACCGCCCACACCGGAATGGGGCACCATGCTCGCCGAGGCGCGGGAATTCATCCTGCGCGCCTGGTGGGTGGTGACCTTGCCCGGCCTTGCGATCCTGGTCACGGTGCTCGCCATCAACCTGATGGGTGACGGCTTGCGTGATGCGCTCGACCCGAAACTGAAGAGGTCGTGACGATGCACCTTCTCGCCATTGAAAACCTCGTCGTCGAGTTCGAAACCGCCAGCGGCCCGTTCCGTGCCGTCGATGGTGTGTCGCTGCATGTCGACGCTCGCGAGGTGCTGGCGATTGTCGGCGAATCCGGGTCCGGCAAGTCGGTCGCGATGCTGGCCGTGATGGGCTTGCTGCCGTGGACTGCGAAAGTAACCGCCGCCCGCATGGAGTTTGCCGGCCGCGACATGCTTACCCTTTCTGCGGCGGAGCGGCGCAAGATCATCGGCAAGGACATCGCCATGATCTTCCAGGAACCGGTCGCCAGCCTCAATCCGTGCTTCACGGTCGGCTTCCAGATCGAGGAAGTGCTGCGGGTGCACACCGGGCTTGACGCAAAGGCGCGCCGGAAGCGCGCAATCGAGCTTATGACCGACGTGGGCATTCCGGAACCGGAGGAGCGGCTGGGCGTCTTCCCGCACCAGATGTCGGGCGGCCAGTGCCAGCGTGTCATGATAGCGATTGCGCTCGCCTGCAATCCCAGGCTCCTGATCGCCGACGAACCGACCACCGCGCTTGACGTCACCATCCAGAAACAGATTCTCGACCTGCTGATGAAACTGCAGGCCGAGCACGGCATGGGGCTGATCATGATCACCCACGACATGGGCGTGGTCGCCGAGACGGCCGATCGCGTCGTGGTGCAGTATCGGGGCCGCAAGATGGAGGAGGCCGACGTGCTTTCGCTGTTCGAGGCGCCGAAGCACAACTATACCAAGGCCTTACTGGCTGCGCTCCCCGACAACGCGACGGGCGACCGGCTGCCGACGATCTCCGACATCTTCGACGGCTACGCAGGCGACGGAGCCTCCGCATGAGCGAGATCGTATTGGAAGGCCGCGAACTCGTCCGCGACTACCACATCGGCGGTGGGCTGTTTTCGGCGTCGCGCACGATCCACGCGGTCAAGGGCGTTTCCTTCAGGGTCGAGAAGGGCAAGACGCTCGCGATCGTCGGCGAATCCGGCTGCGGCAAGTCCACCCTCGCCCGCATCATCACGATGATCGACGCCCCCACTGCGGGCGAGCTTTTCATCGATGGCGAGAAGATCGACATTGCCCGTGACGGCCTGACGGCGGAATTGCGCCGCAAGGTGCAGATCGTCTTCCAGAACCCGTACGGCTCGCTCAACCCGCGCCAGAAGATCGGCGATGTTCTTGGCGAGCCATTGCTGGTCAACACCGCCATGCCGACGGCGGAGCGGCGCGACCGGGCCATGGAGATGCTGTTGAAGGTCGGGCTCGGGCCGGAGCATTTCAATCGCTATCCGCATATGTTCTCGGGCGGCCAGCGCCAGCGGATCGCGATCGCCCGCGCACTGATGCTGAACCCGCGCATCCTGGTGCTCGACGAGCCAGTCTCGGCGCTCGACCTGTCGGTGCAGGCGCAGGTTCTGAACCTTCTCGCCGACCTGCAGGACGAGTTTGAACTCACCTATGTCTTCATCAGCCACGACCTGTCCGTGGTGCGCTACATCGCCGACGACGTGATGGTGATGTATTTCGGCGAGGCGGTCGAATATGGCAGCCGCGACAGCGTTTTCTCCGACCCGCAGCACAGCTATACGAGGACGCTTTTCGCGGCCACGCCTCGCGCCGACGTCGAAAGCATCAGGGCGCGCCTCGCCAGGAAGGCGGCCTAGGCGTCGCCCGGCGGCTTTGGAGCGCGACCACCGACCGCGGCGGTGATCGTCGCTGCCGCCTTGCGAACCAGTTCGCCATGCCGGGCATCGTTTTCCTGCGAGACCCGAACCGACGGCCCTGAAATCGACACGCCCGCCACCGCTTCACCGAAGGCGTTGAAGATCGGGGCGGCGATGCAGCGCATCCCAACGGTTCGTTCCTCGTCGTCAACCGCCCAGCCGCGCGCCCGCGTCTGTTCCAGTTCTTCGACCAGGCGACCAGGCTCGGCGATGGTGCGTTCGGTAAACCGCGCCAGTCCCTTGTCGCGCACGATATGGTCGACCCGGCGCTGCGGCAGGAAGGCCAGAAGCGCCTTGCCGATGCCCGATGCGTGCGCCGGCCCGCGCGTGCCGGGTCGGAAGAAGGCGCGGATCGGCTCATGTGTCTCCACCTGGCTGACGAAGATGACCTCGCCGCCATCGAGGATGGCGAGATTGGCCGTTTCACCAGTTTGCGCCATCAGCGCCTGCATGACCGGCCGGCTCTGCTCGACCATGCTGGTTCGTCCGAGGAAGGTGCTGCCGATCCGGAACGCCTCGAGCCCGACGAACCAGAGCTGGTTCTTTTCGTCGAACTCGACAATGCCGTGTTTCTGCAGCGTGATCAGCACCCGGTAGACCGTCGACGGGGCCTGCTCCATCGCCGCTGCGATCTCCGACAGCGACAGGCCATCGGCCTCGGCAACACGTTTCAGGATGGCGATCGCGCGGTCGAGCGACTGAACCGACCCTCCCTGCTGGGCCCGGTTGAAGGCGCGCGGCCTCCCCCGTGAGCGCTTGATGCGATTATCCATGACTGTCACCATAAGCGTAAAATTTTTTCAGTCTGCGGAAAACAAAAAAGCATATACAGAACAGTGGGTAAAGCGACCTGCGAAGAAGAATGAAAAAATTTTTCAAAAAAATTGCGCGCGATGCCGGGCAAGCCTATCGTAGGCCCATTCTTCGGCGGCCGCCTGACGGTGGCGCCTGATGCCGCGACCAGTGGAGGACGCGCAATGTCGACACAGAATCCGGTGTTCATTCCCGGACCGACCAACATCCCCGACAGGCTGCGGCGCGCCATCGACGTGCCGACCATCGATCACCGCTCGAGCCTGTTCGCCGAGGCCTTCAAGCCGGCTGTCGACGGTGTGCGGCGCGTTCTGAAGACGCGCGACGGCGAGGTGGTGATCTTCCCGTCGACCGGGACCGGCGGTTGGGAGGCCGCCATCACCAACACGCTATCGCCGGGCGACCGCGTGCTTGCTGCCCGCCACGGCATGTTCTCGCACCGCTGGATCGATTTGTGCCGGCGCCACGGTCTCGAGGTCGAGGTGATCGAGGCCGAATGGGGCGAGGGCTTGCCGGCCGATCGCTTCGCGGAGGTCCTTGCCGCCGACCGGGGCCATGGCATCAAGGCCGTCCTCGCCACGCATAACGAGACGGCAACGGGCGTGCGCAGCGATATCGCCGCGGCGCGCAAGGCGCTCGACGAGGCGCGCCATCCGGCACTGCTTTTCGTCGATGGCGTCAGTTCCATCGCCTCGATGGACTTTCGCATGGACGAATGGGGCGTCGACCTTGCCGTCACCGGTTCGCAGAAGGGCTTCATGCTGCCGGCCGGCCTCGCCATCGTCGGCGTCAGCCGCAAGGCGCAGGCGGCGATGGAAAAAGCGACCTGCGCACGCTGCTTCTTTGACTTCCGCGACATGCTGTCCGCCTACCAGCGCGGCGGTTATCCCTATACGCCGCCACTCAACCTGATCTTCGGCCTTGTCGAGGCAGTGAAGATGCTTGAGGAAGAGGGGCTGCCGGCGGTGTTCGCCCGCCATTTCCGGATCGCCGAGGGCATCCGCAAGGCCGTCGAAGCCTGGGGGCTGTCGCTTTGCGCCCGCGACCCGCGGCTCTATTCCAACACCGTGAGCGCGATCGTCGTCCCGCACGGCCTCGACGGCACCCGTGTCGTCACCCACGCGGCGGAGAAATACGGCGTCGCCTTCGGCGTCGGTCTCGGGGAGGTCGCCGGCAAGGTCTTTCGCATCGGCCATCTCGGCTCGATGACCGACGTCATGGCGCTGTCGGGGATCGCAACCGCCGAAATGGCGATGGCCGATCTCGACTTTCCGGTTACGTTGGGCTCCGGCGTGCGTGCCGCGCAGGAATATTACCGGTCAACCAACGGCGTCTCCCACCGTATCTCCAGGAAGGCCGCCTGACCATGGACAGTTCGACCACGATGTATATCCCGACCTACAATGACGTTCTGGCCGCGCATGAGCGCATCCGGCCCTATGTGCACCGCACGCCCGTGCTCACGAGCTCGTACCTCGACGGGCTCGCCGGCGCGGAACTGTTCTTCAAATGCGAGAATTTCCAGAAGGCCGGGGCCTTCAAGGTGCGCGGCGCCTGCAACGCCGTATTCGGTCTTTCTGAGGCCGATGCCAAGCGTGGCGTCGCCACCCATTCCTCCGGCAACCATGCCCTGTCGCTTACCTACGCGGCCGGCCGCCGCGGGATCAAGGCGACCGTCGTCATGCCGGAGACGGCCCCGAAGGCGAAGATGGACGCCGTGCGCGGCTATGGCGGCGAGGTGATCACCTGCGCACCCAGCACAGAGGCGCGCGAGCGCACCCTGGAGGCGCTGGTCGACCGCACCGGCGCCGAGTTCGTGCATCCCTACAACGACCACCGCGTCATCGCCGGGCAGGGGACCTGTTCGCGCGAACTTCTCGAAGAGGTCGGCGAACTGGACGCCGTGGTCGCGCCCATCGGCGGCGGCGGCATGATTTCCGGTACCTGCCTGACCCTCTCCAACATTGCACCCGACACCAAGGTCTACGCCGCCGAGCCCAAGAATGCGGATGACGCCTGGCGTTCGCTCAAGGCCGGCCACATCATCGAGGACGACGCCCCGCAGACGGTCGCCGACGGCCTGAAGGTCTCGCTGCGCGAGCGCACCTTCCATTTCGTTTCGAGCTACGTGACCGACATCCTGCTGGTCAGCGAAGAGGAGATCGTCTCCGCCATGCGGCTGGTCTGGCAGCGCATGAAGATCGTCATCGAGCCGTCGAGCGCCGTCGCGGTCGCCGCTGTTCTCAAGAATCCCGGCCTGTTCGCAGGTCGCCGCGTCGGGGTGATCCTGACCGGCGGCAATGTCGATCTCGACAAGCTGCCCTGGATAAACAAGGCCTGAGAATTTCGTTTCCCGAGGAGTATTCCATGACCATCAACATACCCGCTTCGGTCGGCATGCCGGTCGAGGAGGTCGACACCCCTTGCCTCCTGGTCGACCTCGACGCCTTCGACCGCAACATCCGGACGATGGCCGACTTCATGAAAAAGCATGGCCTGCGCCACCGCGCCCATGCCAAGACACACAAATCCTCCGACATCTCGATCATCCAGGTGGAAAAGGGTGGGGCCGTCGGCGTTTGCTGCCAGAAGGTGAGTGAAGCCGAGGCACTGGTCTCGGCCGGCGTGCGCGACGTGCTCGTCTCGAACCAGGTGGTGACGCCGAAGAAGATCGAGCGGCTCGCGGCTATGGCTACCCGCGCACGCGTTCTGGTCTGCGTCGACGATCTCGGCAATGTCGATGACCTGTCCGCCGCCGCCCAGAAGTACGGGGTCACGATCGAGTGCCTGGTCGAGATCGACGTCGGCGCTGGCCGCTGCGGCGTGCAGCCCGGCGCGGCGGCCGTCGGAATCGCCAAGAAGATCGACAAGGCGCCCGGGCTGACATTTGCTGGACTGCAGGCCTATCAGGGCAAGGCTCAGCACGTGCATGATTTCAGCGAACGAAAGGGCCTGATCGACGCCGCGGTCGCGAAGGTCCGGGAGACGGTCGATCTGCTGAAGGCCGAAGGGCTGGACTGCGACATCGTCGCTGGTGCCGGTACGGGAACCTACTATTTCGAGGGCGTCAGTGGCGTCTACAACGAGTTGCAGTGCGGCTCCTACATCTTCATGGATGCCGACTACCAGCGCGTGAAGGACGACAGGGGCGGTTTCATCGGCGAGTTCGACAACGCGCTTTTCATCTACACGACCGTCATGTCGAAGACGAAGACCGACCGCGCAATCTGCGACGCCGGCCTGAAGGCACAGAGCGTCGACAGCGGCTTGCCGGTCATCTTCGACCGCGATGACGTCACCTATATCGGCGCGTCGGACGAGCACGGGGTCATCTCCGATCCCGAAAACAAGCTGAGGCTTGGCGACAAGCTCAAGCTCATCCCCGGACATTGCGATCCGACCGTGAATGTCCACGACTGGTATGTCGGCATTCGCAATGGCCGCGTGGAGGCGCTCTGGCCCGTCACGGCGCGCGGCATGTGCCTGTAGCCGCTGCGATGGAACTCGCGAATGCCACCACCCGGCGTGCCGAAGGGGAACCGCGCCGGGTGGGCCCTTCACCTACAGGAAAGTCTGCGCCACCCATGATCGTGATACCCGAGCACCTGGTCGAAAGGCTGTTCACGGCCGAGGCCGCCTTCGAGGCCGTGGAAGCGGTCTTTGCCGCGATGAGCCGGCGCGAGGCGGAAAACTTTCCCGTTGTGCGCGACATGATCGGCCACGCCGACGCCGTTTACGGCATCAAGTCGGGCTTCGACCGGGCCGGCCTCGCGCTCGGCCTCAAGGCAGGTGGCTACTGGCCGGGCAATGCGGAGAAGGGGCTGACCAACCATCAGTCAGCGGTGCTTTTGTTCGATGCCGACACCGGCCGTCCCTCGGCCATCGTGTCGGGCAATCATTTGACGGCGATGCGAACCGCCGCCGCAAGTGCCGTTTCCATTCGTTATCTCGCTCGACCGGACGCCAGGGTGCTTGGCATGGTCGGGGCCGGGCACCAGGCCGCGTTCCAGATGCGCGCTGCCTTGCGTCAACGCCATTTCGAGAAGGTGGTGGGCTGGAACCTGCATCCTGAAATGCTGCCCGGGCTCGCCGCCGTCGCGCAGGCGGAAGGCGTTGCCTTCGAGGCCGTCGAACTGGATCGCCTTGGCGCCGAGGCGGATGTCATCATCACCATCACTTCCAGCTTCGCGCCGATCCTGCTCGCCGAACATGTGAAGCCGGGCACCCACATCGCCGCGATGGGCACCGATACCAGAGGCAAGCAGGAACTTGATCCGGGACTGGTCGCCGCAGCGAGCGTCTTCACCGACGAGGTGGCGCAATCGATCTCGATCGGCGAATGCCAGCACGCCGTCGCCGCCGGGCTCGTCCTCGCCGAAGACATTGGCGAGATCGGCGCCGTGGTGACGGGCGCCGCTGCCGGCCGCAGGTCACTGGAGGAGATCACCTTGTTCGACGGAACCGGCGTGGCCCTGCAAGACCTCGCCGGCGCGGCCAAGGTCGTCGAGCTCGCGCGTGATGCCGGGCCGCTGGTGTCGGTCGATCTCTGATCGGGACAATAGGGTCGGGAAAAGCTGCTAGCGACCGTCCTTCAGGAACTGCTCGACCCGGGCCGGGTCGAGCTCGGCACAGGCGGCGATCCGCCGCGCCAGTTCGGCCCCCGCCGGGCGCGCCTCGCCAACCGGGCGGTCCATCCAGTAGGAAACCGGGTTCAGCACGGTGCGCTGATCGACCTGGGCGATGCGCCCGCTCGCGATCACCGGCCCCGCCAGAGGCGGTCGCGCCAGCGAGATGCCAAGCCCGTAGGCGGCGGCGTCGAGCACCAGATTGTAGTCCTCGAAGCGCCGGTCTTGCGCTCGCGGGCGATAGTCGATGCCATGCGCGCCCAGCCAGGCACGCCAGCCCGAGGCGTCGGAATCGTGGATCAGCGGGTATTTCAACAGCCGCTCCGGATCACCCGAGCCGAGTTCCGCCGCGATATCCGGCCGCGCGATCGGGAAAATATGCTCCTCGAACAGCTTGACCGAGACCCGACCCGGGATGCCACCGCGCCCGCAGCGCACCGACAGGTCGATGCCTTCATCCTCCAGATCCGTCTGGCGGATGTCGACCTCGAGCAGGATGCGCAGCGGTGGTGGCCCGCCCTCCAGTTCCTTCAGCCGCGGGATCAGCCACAGGCTTGAAAGCGACGGGATCGAGGCGAGCCGCACCACCATGGCGCCGCGCGGTTCCGTCCAGCGGTCGGTATTGTCGGCAATCAGTGCGAAGGCTTCAGAGGTGCGCAGGAACAGCCGCTGGCCCTCCAGCGTCAGTTCGACGCCGCGCGCCCCGCGCTCGAACACCTTCAGGCCGAGCCAGTCCTCGAGCTTGGCGATCTGGCGGCTGATCGCGCCATGGGTGATGTTGAGCGCTTCGGCCGCGCCCGAGAAGCTGCCGGTGCGCGCCGCGGCCTCGAAGGCGCGCAGGGTGTCGAGCGGTGGGAGGTCTCGCGAGCTGTGATCCATGCTCACAGCTGACCCTCGATCCTTTCGTTTGTCAACGAGCTCGTTCGATCCTTTATTGGCTCCAACGCCTCGGTGCGACGGAGACAAAGCCATGACAACCGCAATCGAATTCTCAGGAAATCAGACTCGACTGGACATGGGCGCGCTGATCGCCGTCGGCGTCACCATCATCGGCTGGGCCTCGGCCTTTCCGGCGATCCGCGCCGGCTTGCACAGCTTCGGCCCCGCCGAGCTCGGCGCCATCCGCTTCGCCATCGCCGCCCTTCCGGCAGCGCTTTATCTGATCGTCATGCGCCCGGCGTGGCCGGCGCGCGGCGAGGCCTGGCGCTTCGTCTATGGCGGCGTGGTGTTCGTCGGCCTCTACACGCTGTTCCTGAATTTCGGCGAGCGGACCGTTTCGGCCGGCGCGGCGAGCTTCATCATCAATGTCAGCCCCATCATCACTGCCGCCTTCGCCGTGTTCGTGCTCGGCGAACGCTTCCCCGCCATCGCCTGGGCGGGGACGATCCTGTCCTTCGCCGGTATCGGCCTGATCGCGCTCGGCGAGGGCGAGGGGCTCAAGCTTGAATTCGGAGCGCTGCTGATCCTCGGCGGAGCCCTGGCGGCGGCGACCACGACGATCGTTCAGAAGCCGCTCTTCAAGACCCATCATCCGCTCACCGTGGCGGCATGGAACATGGTCATCGGCGCCGTCGTGCTGTCGCCCTTCCTGCCGGAAGCGATCGGACAGGCTGCGACGGCCGATATGGAAGGCTTCTTCGCGGCGATCTATCTGGGCGTGGTGCCGAGCCTGATCGCCTATGCCAGCTGGGCGGTCGCCCTGTCGCGCCTGCCGGCCGCGCGCGCCTCGAACTTCCTCTACGCCGTTCCGCCTGTAGCCACCGTCATGGGCTATTTCTGGCTGGCCGAGGTTCCGACGCTGCTCGGTATGATCGGCGGGTTGATGGCGCTTGGTGGCGTCGTGGTCGTCAATCTCAGCCGCAGCTGAATGTGCGGGCGGTGAAGCAGAGGGGGCGCCATCGGCGCCCCTTTCTGCTTGCCTTGCGGGGAGTTCGCGTCAGGCGTGCTCACGCGCATACTGGCTGGGCGAACAGCCATAGCGGCCCTTGAAGGACCGGTTGAAGTTTGAGATGTCGTTGAAGCCCGAGCGCATGGCGACGTCGGTAATGTTGACCGTGCTCTCGGCAGGACGATGGAGCGACAGGAGTTCGGTCGCCAGGACCAGGCGCTTCTTGCGCAGAAGCTGAATGAAGCTGGTCCCGTTGTCGAGAAAGTCGCGCTGCAACTGGCGCTCCGAAATGCCGATCTTGCGCGCGAGCCAGTTGAGCGAAAGCTGCGGGTTGGTGAGGTTGCGCTCCATCACGCTGACGGCGAGCGCGAAGCGGTTCTCGCGCGAACTCATGCGCGCGGCGTCCATGGCGTCCTGTTCGGGCGTGAACGCGATCCGCACCAGGTCGAACAGGTAGCTCGGGTCGCGCTCGCGATGCCAGGCGTTTCTCCACTTCCCTTCGCCCTTCGTGAAAAGCGCGCGCATGGCCGCGTTCATGGGATGGCCCGACCTCAGCGTTCGCCCGATGGCGAGCTTGTTGTCCGCTTCCAGAAGGAACGTGCCGCGCGGCAGGTGAACCGAGAGAAAATGCGAGGTCCTGCGCTGGTAGCGAATCTGCGCCACCTTCGTCGAATCGAGCAGATAGAACTCGCCTGCCTCCACGATGTCCTGTTGCCCTTGCTGCTCGACCAGCGAACGCCCCGAAAGCTGAGCGAACAGGAAGATGTGCTCGTTCTCATCCCGCCTGATGCCGTCTGGCGACCGCTCTATCAGATCGAGGTCGCAGGCGACGTTGGCCATGTCGAGGCCGTGGAAACGGACGGCCTTGAAATGGCCGTCGATGTCATGCCGACCACGCCCTGGTACGCCGTAATAGTGGCCGCACGTGCGGTGCAGGCGCGAATGCCATTCGTCGAAATGCACCTGGGTTCCCTCCGCTTATTGTCCGGCGGGCTCCTCAGCGCGACCGGCGGTTTTTCGGGAAATGGTAAAGCGGCTTTCGGATTTGGCAAGGACGAACACTTGGGCGCCCCTTCGGCGGGTGGAACCAGTCGTGTGGAGACACGGTTTCCGGCCGGCGCAAAAATTCCGCTCGTTATGGCGTGAGAATCCAAGCCGGCAGCCATTGGTCGAGCTAGACTTTCATTTGTCGCATTCCGCCGGGAGGAGCCTGCGGATGGCGACGACATGCTTCGATCCCGGGAGGAAGCCATGCCACGAACAATGAGAACTGCCATACCCGCCGCTATGGCGGGCATCGCCGGCGCAGCCCTTTCGTTTGCCGCCGCGGCGCAAGAACTGTCAGCCGATGCCATCACACAGGCGATCTCGGCCGTGAATACCGAGGCGATCATCGCCAACAAGGAAGCGACCAGGAACTGGCCGACGCACGGCCTCGACTACGAGGAGACGCGTCACTCGAAGCTCGACGGCATCAACACGGAGAACGTCTCCAAGCTCGCGCTGGCATGGTCGGCCGGCCTCGATTCGCGCCGCGGCGTCGAGGCGACGCCGATCGTCGTCGACGGGGTCATGTATGTGACGGCCTCGTGGAGCATCGTTCACGCCTTCAACGCGGTCACGGGCGAAAAGCTCTGGGAATACGATCCCGAAGTCCCGAAGGACTATGCCTACAAGGGCTGCTGCGACGTCATCAATCGCGGCGTCGCCGTTTACGAAGGCAAGGTTTTCGTCGCCTCCTATGACGGGTTCCTGCACGCGATCGACGCCGCAACTGGCGCGCAAGCGTGGAAGATCGACACGATCGAAAACCGCGAGATGTCCTACACCATCACCGGCGCCCCGCGGGTCTACAAGGGCAAGGTGATGATCGGCAATGCCGGCGCCGAATACGGCGTGCGCGGCTACATTACCGCCTACGACGCGACGAGCGGCGAGCAGCAATGGCGCTGGTATTCGGTGCCGGGCGATCCTTCGAAGCCGTTCGAGGACGACAGCATGAAGGCGGCCGCCGAGACGTGGGATCCCGCCGGCAAGTGGTGGGAGGCCGGTGGCGGCGGCACCATGTGGGATTCTATGGCCTTCGATCCCGAGCTCGACCTGATGTATGTCGGCACCGGCAATGGCAGTCCCTGGAACCGCAACCTGAGGAGCCCGGCCGGCGGCGACAATCTCTACCTCGCCTCGGTGGTCGCGCTGAACCCCGATACCGGCGAATATGTCTGCCACCATCAGGAGACGCCGGGCGACAACTGGGACTACACCTCGACCCAGCACATCATCCTTGCCGACCTCGAAATCGAGGGCGAGGCGCGAAAGGTCTGGTTACACGCCCCGAAGAACGGCTTCTTCTATGTCGTCGACCGCACCAATTGCGATTTCATCTCCGCCGAAAAATTCGTCGAGGTGAACTGGGCGACCGGCTACGACGAGGAGGGTCGTCCAATCGAGGTCGATGGTGCGCGCTCGCGAACCGAGCCGTGGGAGACGATCCCGAGTGCGTATGGTGCCCATAACTGGCACCCGATGTCATTCAACCCGCAGACCGGACTGGTCTACATTCCGGCGCAGGGCGTGCCGCTCGTCCAGCAGCACAATCCGGACTGGCAGCTCAACACCCATGTGCCTGGGGCGGCCATGTCAAATCTGGGCTGGAACCTCGGCTACCTGTTCAACACCGTGGCGCCGACGGCGACGCCGTTCGGCCACCTGCTGGCGTGGGATCCGGTCAACCAGAAGGAAGTCTGGCGCGCCAACTACGTTTCTCCGTGGAACGGCGGCACACTGACGACCGCCGGCGGCCTCGTCTTCCAGGGTACGGCTGACGGCCGCTTCGTCGCCTATGATGCCAAGTCGGGCGAGATGCTCTGGCAGACACCCGTCGGCTCCGGCGTGGTTGCCGCGCCGAGCACCTGGGAGAAGGACGGCGTCCAGTATGTGACCGTCGCCGTCGGCTGGGGTGGCGTCTATGGCCAGATGCAGCGGGCGACCGAGAAGACCGGGCCGGGCAGGGTCTACACCTTCATGCTCGACGGCAAGGGCGAGATGCCCGAGATGGTCGAGCGCGAGCCCGCGACGCTTGTCGCAGGCGTGCCTTACAATCCCGAAGATATCGGGCCGGGTGCCGCGCTCTACGTATCGAGTTGCCTGTTCTGCCACGGTGTGCCGGGCGTCAACAATGGCGGCAACATCCCCAATCTCGGCTTCTCGAGTGCGGACACGCTGAACAATGCGGCGGAGCTGCTGCTGACCGGTGCGTTCGTCGAGGGTGGCATGCCGACCTTCGAGGGCAAGCTGACCGAGGACGAGGTGAAGAAGATCGTCGCCTTTATCCAGGGCACGGCTGACGCCGTGCGTCCCAAATAGCCGGTCACGCGATCGCGGGGAGCGCCGGATGCTCCTCGCGGTCCTTCTCGAACAGGTCGCAAGGAGAGCATATGACGACTGAGAACCGGACTGGTGCCGAGTGCAGTCTGCCGCTAACTCGTCTCTCCTGCAGTTCCCTGTTAAGAGGGAAATAACAGGGGACTCCCCTCGTTTTCGCCGAAATGCTCGCCGCGGCTGCAGCGAATAGCCCCGCTTCTTCCGAGACCTACGACCATTTTCCCCGCTTCTCATAACGGGGCAACCAATTCCGAAGAACAGCGAATGCCCGGCCAATAACAGGCGATCGAAGCCGAAGAACAGGGATTCCCGCTGCCATGTAGCGGGAACCCATTGTCGTTGGCTGGGAAGCGATTGTCGCTAGGTGGGAAACGATCTGCATTGAGTGGGAAACTACAGCCGGCAAACGGGAAGCGAGTGCCGACTATCGGCAAAGGATTGTCACAAGGTGCTAATCAATTGTTGGTCGACGGGAGCGGTATGTCCTCCCGTGGGCACACACGCGTCGTCGACGGGAAGCGTTTGTTTCAGCATGACACGGGTCGGATTGACTGAGAGAGCTGCGGGCCAGGCGATTGCAGGAGCAACTGCTCAGGTAGAACTTACGTCGGCGGGGGAGTAGATCACTGCTCCGCAACGCCAAGCGTTGTCGCCAAACTTTGTCGAACGATGGTGAACCCATCCTAGTGTCAGATCAACAAACACCCCATAATATTTCATCTGTGAGCGCGATATTTAAGCATCATGAGTGCCGCATCCTTTGCCATCATCCCGGCTTCGATGCCAATTGAGCTCGCCTTCGCATTGACGGCGGAAAGGATGCCGTCCCGGTAGGTGCTCATCCCGTCACCGATCCTGGCGCTGTCGGTCGAGACTGCCGCTCCGGGTACGTCCTTTGCATCGAGGACCGCGAGGCCGGAAATTCCGGAGCCGTCCTTGCAGCCACCGGCGTCGCTGCACATCACCCCAGCGAGGTCGAAGCGGGACGAGTAGGCCGCGGAGGTCCGGCCGAAATGCGAACCGGCGCACACGACGTCGCCCGCGTTGGCGGTGGTGATGAAAGTCACCGATCCCATGGCGATGACGCGTCCGACGTCGCCCTGCCAGGCTATCTCGACGGGACGGTGGACGTCGCCGATATCACGCCTGCGCTCCAGCATGCGGCGCGCGGCGTCGCGGATAGGCATGCCTTCCTCAATCCCGAGCTTTGCCGCGCTGTCGTTCAGATAGCCGACGACGCCATTGTCGTACATGTCCCGCCCGTCCGCGATGCGGCAGGACATCGTGGCGGCCGCCGCGCCGGGGATCTCCCGTGCTTCCAGCGCAAAAAGCCCATTCACGCCGGCCGCGTCCTTGCCGGGTCCCGCCGCGTGGCAGATGACGCCTTTCGGGTTCACCCGCAGAGGCCATCGGATCGAGAGCATGCCGCAAAACGAAGCGCCGATGAGGACGTCGCCCGAATTGTTGCGCGCATCCGCGAAGGTGATCGAATCCATGACGATGATGCGCCCGTCGAGAGTCTGCTCCACGATTTCCTGTGTTGTCGGGACTTCGGGTACTTCTGTCATGGTGGGGTCCTTGAAGTTGTCAGCGCACGCTGGCCGGAAGCCAGGTGACCAGCACGGGAAAGGCGAACAAGATTGCGAATATGACCAGGTCGAGCACGATGAAGGTGGTGATGCTGCGAAAGACCTTCTCCAGTTCCGCACCTTTCGCCATGTTCGCGACGATGAAGACGTTCACCCCCACCGGCGGCGTGATCAATCCGAGCTCAATCATCTTGACCGTCAGCACTGCGTACCACAGCCCGTCATAGCCGAGGCCCGTCACGACCACTGGATAGTAGAGCGGCACCGTGATGAGCAGGATGGACACTCCATCCAGAAACATCCCAAGGGGGATCAGCGACAGGAGCAAAAGCAGCACGAGAAGCCGGGGCGGCAGGTCGATGCCGAGGATCCACCCGGCGAAGGCATTGGGCACACCGGCCGAGACGATGAAGTAGGAGAAGATGCTGGCGCCGACGATGATCGCGAAGACCATGCTCGTGATCGAGGCACTGTCCCGCAGCGAAGCGAACAATCGCGACACAACGCCGGTTCCGTTCCAAATGGCCGAGACGAGCATGATGAGGAACGCAGCGAAGGCGCCAATCGCCGCGGCTTCCGTGGCCGTGATCAGGCCCGAATAAATCCCTCCCACGATGATCACGAAGAGCAGCAGGAGCTTGAACACGCCGCCGTGCCGCCCGCCATGCCCGGTTCCGGCCTCCTCGGCAGGGACGGACGCCTTGCGGTCGAAGCCGATCCCGAGGCGCGCGCAGACAAGTATCCCGACTCCCATGACCACGGCTGAGAGGATGCCCGGCACGATGCCGGCGATTAGCAGGCGGCCGATGGATTCGTTGGTGATCACGCCGAAGAGCACGAGCGCGATGCTGGGCGGGATCAGCACGCCCAGCGTACCGGCCGAGGCGACGATGGCGGCTGCGAATGCAGGGTTGAATCCGTAGCGGATCATCTCCCCGATCGTCAGGCGGCCTACGGTCGCCGCTGTCGCGACGCTCGATCCGCAGACGGCGGCAAATCCGGCGCAGGTCACGACCGTGGCCACCGCCACGCCGCCGCGGACGCCGCGCATCAGTCGGTTGGTGAGGCGGAAGAGGTCGTCGGCGATGTTTCCATGCATGGCGAAGATGCCCATGAGGATGAACATCGGCACAACGATCAGCGTGAAGGAGGAGGACGACTGGAAGGGGACGCTTCCGAGCGTCGCGCCCGCCACGGAGGTGCCGCGCAGCAGGATGAGCCCGAACGCACCACTGGCCGCAAGCGAGAACGCCACCGGCACCTCGATGAGGAGGAGCACGATCAGCGCGACGAAGACCAGCAGGACTATGAGTGATACGTCCATAGCCCGCCCGCTAGAAAGCCTGGTTTCCAGCCGGCAAGGCGGGAGCGCCCTCGCCAGTTCGCACCTGCCGGAACTGATCGGCGGCGCTCGGCAGAGCCTGCAGGATCAGCGCCGCCAGACCGAGCGGGATCGCGAGTCGCGCGGGCCAGACCGGAACCTGCAGCAGCCCGAACCGGACCTCGCCGGTGAGGAAGGATCGCCACGCGGTCTGGCCGGTGCGCCAGGTCATCCAGGCTACGATGCCGATCATGATGACGATGCCGACCAGGCGCAGGACCGCCGCCACGCGGAAGGGGAGGACCGAGGTGAAGACCTTCACCGAGACATGCTCGCCCCGCCGAAGCGCATAGGCCATCCCCAGGAACACGATCGCCACCATCAATTGCTCGACGATCTCCTGCACACCCGCGACCGAGCGGCCGGTGAACCAGCGCATTGCCGAATCCAGGCACGTCAGCACCATCATGGACATGACGCAGGCCGACGCCAGGATGGCGAACGCGGCGGAGATCATTTCGATCGGTTTCCTCATCGGCATCCAGTGAGAGGCGGGGCCGCGACGGCCTCGCCTCCCGTTCCTCTTTCGCTGTAGTCTAGTTCGCGTCGGCGCAGCGTTTCACGCCCGAGACATAGGTCGCCTCGGCTTCGTGCTTCGCCAGCGTGGCCTTGTAGTCCTCGAGGAATTCGGCCGCGGGCGCCCCGCGGGCGGACGCTTCCTCGATCCACTTCTTTTCGATGCTGTCGCCGACCGCCTCCCGGATGGTCTCGGTTTCCTCTTCCGAAAGCACGGAGACGGTACCACCCGACTCCTTGATCGTCCGGCAGACCTCGTCCTCGGTCTGCGTAAGGATCTCGATCACCTTGGAGGTGTATTCCGCGTTCACCTCGTTGATGATCGATTTCAGGTCGTCGGGCATGCCGTCCCACAGCGACTTGGTGATCGGCGTGGCGGCGAAGACGTAGTTGCCGGTGCCGGTGGCGAAGGTGTAGGGCGCGACCTCGTGCAGCTTCAGGGCCGGGACGACCTCGAAGGCGAAGCCGGAGTAGCCATCCAGGGTGCCGCGCAGCAGCGCCTCGTAAATCTCAGGCGCGGCGATGGCCACCGGATTGGCGCCGATCGCCTGGAGAACCTGGTTGACGTAGCCGAGGCCGCGGATCGACTTGCCCTTCATGCCTTCCAGCGTGGTGACGTTCTCCCGCATGCCGACGATGTTTTCCGACAGCGGATTGAAGAACATCACGTGGACGCCCTTGCTCTCCCATTCGTTGCGGAAGGCCTCGTTGCGTTCGTAGAGTTCGGTGAAGGTGAGCATCTGCGCTTCAGCGTTGGCCGTCATGAACGGCAAGCCGACGATGCTCGACAGCGGCAGTTCGGCGGGGTGATAGGCATTGGCGACGTAGCCGAGGCTGGCGCGGCCGTCGGCGACCCCCTGAAGAATATCCGTGGCCGGCAGCAGGGAGCCTTGGTAGAAGAACTCGACCTGGACGCGGCCGTCGGTGCGCTTCTCGATCTCCTGCGCCCACCATTCCTGCGCGCGGCTCTGCGCCGCACCCTTGCCGATATAGCTCGCGAACTGGAGATCGTATTCCGCAGCCCAGGCCGGAGCGGCGAATGTCATCGTTGCCGCCGTTCCCGCAAACAGGCCGGCGATAAGCATTTTGATCCTGGTCATCGTTTCCTCCCTTTCTTCGTTGACGGCGCGGTTCGTACAGCTACGCGCCCTGTGGATCGGAATAATCCGAATTCTCCTCGACGAGGTTCCAGATCGCCTGCGCGGACGGGCGGTTGAGCTCCTCGAAGACATGGCCGATCAGGCCGATGGTGCGTGCAACCAGCCCGATTCCGCGTACCGCACGCCAGTCGATTCCGATGTCGGATGCGATGGCGCCCACTGCCGCGACCGCGTTGAAGGTCAGGTGCTTGCCTCGCTGCTTGCAGGCCGCCTCGTGGATGGCGAGCATCAGGTCGGTGTGCGCGCGCGGTGCGCCGAGTTCGCGCTGCATGGCGAGGAGCTTTTCCGAGCGCGGGTCGACGGGATGGTGCGGATGCCCGAGACCCGGTATCCGCCTGCCCTGTTTCTCATAGGCGTCAACGATCTTTTTCGCCTTCTCGGCGGAACTTCCTTCGTACCCCGCGGCCTCCACCTGGAGAATGCGTGCGACGTTGCTGGTGGGGCCGACGAAGACGTCACCGGCGCCGAGAAGCCCGCTCGCGACCGCTCCCTGGAAGGATTCCGGGGCGCCGAAGATCGTCAGCCGAGCCGCGATGACACTGGGCATCATCCCGTGCTCGGCGATGGAAACAATCATGGCGTTGAGGAGCCGGTTCTCGACCTCGTCCGGAAGGCGGCCAGTGACTTCGAGGAAGAACAGCGACGCGGCGTCGACCTTGCCCATCAGGTCGTCGACCAGGTCCCGTCCGCGGACGGTTATGGTATCCGACGTCAGGGTTCCCATACTGGTCTCGATGCGGGGCTGCGACCTCGGGCTCATCGGGCGGCTCCTTGCTCGCGCTCGGCGCTGTAATCGAGAAAATCGTTGCGGATGTCGTAGAGACGCAGTTTCAGGAGATCCTCGCGCCGCGGCGGCTCGGCCGCCCTGAGCCGTTCACTGACCACGAGGTCCCACCCACATTGCGAACGGATATGGGCGACCGTCTCGTCCCTCGACTGGTCGGGGAGCGGGAAGTAGCGGGTCAGTGCGAAGCGACCCGCCTCCTTCTCGTAGACGCCGAGGTCTGTGACGAGCGTGGAGACGTTCTTTCCGGGGCTGGTGACATAGGGGAGCGTGTCGACCAGCCGGTGGCGGGACTGCTGTGTGACCGCTATCGTGTCGGCTGCACCGGAGGTGATGTCGTTCGCACCGCCCGAGCCGAGGAGGAAGCGGCCGTCGCCCGTCTGGGTCGAATTGATGTTACCGGCGCTGTCGATCTGACCGGCACCGATGATGGCGATGCAGTTGTTGTGGCGGCCGGAGACATAGAGACCCAGCACCGCTTCCACGCCGGTCATGCTCTTACAGGTGGGAAGGTTGCGGTTCGAGAAGATGAAGGGCTCGCCGGCCTTGGGCAGGTATCCATACAGCCCGATCTCGGCCACGAGTTCGGCCGGAATGCCCTCCTCGTGCTGGAGCTTAGCGACAGCCAGCCAAGCGGCAAGATTGGCAAGGCCGACGCCCGCCTCCACAATCGTACGCCCCTCGTCGCGCACCTTCGCCTCAACGGCTCGCGCCGCCTCCACCACCATCAGCTCCCGGCTGTCGTAGCCCTCGATCCCGCTCAGTCGTTTCAGGGTGGCGGGTGCGACGTCGTCCATCCAGGCGTCGGAGGGCGCCCTGCCTCGCAGGGCGTCGAGCCGATCGACTCCGAGCTTGGCGACGTAGTCCTCGTGACTGTCGACGCCGAGAATCCAATCCCTCACCCATTCGTCGAAGAGCTCGGGCGTCTTGGAAGCCGCACGGATTTGAGCGAACGCATGGAAATCCTCGACATATGCCGGCACGCCCAGCCCCTCGGGCGCATAGATCGCATAAGGATGGCAGCCGAACGGAGCCTCGGAGACGCTGAGCACGCGGTAGGCGGGGATCTTCACCAGATGCGCGTGGCGCCGCACGACATCGGGCGAAACGATGCGCTCTACGGTCGCCACCACGCCCTTGCTTGCCGCAAAGGCCGAAATGTCGCCCTCGCCGAAGGGCGGTGACAGTATGATGTTGCCCTCGGTATCGGCAGCCAGCCCGTGGACGAAGGTCACGTCGGGGATGAGCGGCTTGACGACGCCGATCTTCTGGCCCGTTCCGAAAGGATCGTCGATCTCGGCATAGCACTCGTTGTCGGCCAGCGAGCTTCCGCCCCACGACCGTGTGGGAGCGAAGGGAAAGCCGTAGGCGCCGGCGGCCAGCCGTTGCGACAGGACCAGCAGCGAGTGGTTCTCAACCTCGACGTCGCCGCTGTCGATGGCTTTCTGGAACAGGCGATTCGGGCCTGGCGTGGGATAGTTCTCGCCAACGAAGGAGACGATCAGGCGCTTGGCAATCCGCTCGGTGACGAGCGAGGCCTGGTTGGCGACGAGGCCGGCGCTGACGATCGTGAAGCCCGGATCGCGCCCCGCGAAGACGCGCACCAGCGCGTTGCTGGCCGCCATCGGACGGCCTTCCGAATAGGCGAAGTGCAGCAACATGCCGGGCTCGACATGGGCGCGGATGGCATCATCAAGCGGCATGACCTTGGAGCGGCCGAAGCGGCCGTCCGCCGGTTCGGCAAACATCGCCCTCAGCGCTTCGCGATCCGTGGGCAGAGCGTTCATTGCAAGCCGCCCGCCTTGAGTGACTTGAAGACCTTCTCGGCGGCGCCGCGCATCAGCAGCGCGCGGCTCTCCGGCTTCAGGTCGATCGCCGCTACTTGCTCAAGGCTGTCCTTGTGGCGCACGACGGGGAAATCGGTGCCCCACAGCACCTTTCCCTTGCCCCGGCTGTCGAGAAAGCGGACGAGCTTCTGATCCCAGTATTTGGGCGCGTGTGCGCCGCAGCCGATGTAGAGATTGGGGTGCTTCCAGGCCATCGCGATCAGTTCCTCCACCCACGGCCACCCGGTGTGGGAGGCGACGATCCGCAGGTCCTCGAAGTAGAGCGCCACGTCGTCGAGGTGGATCGGCCGGGTCATCTCCGAGGGCATCTTCTCGGCCGAGTGGCCGCTCTGCACTATGACTGGAATGTCGAGTTCCACGCACTTGGCGTAAATCGGATAGAGTTCGCGGTGGTTCAGCGGGATGCCCCAGCCGTTGCAGTGGATGTGGGCGCCTTCGAAGCCCCACTCGCGCACGGCGATCTCGAGCTGCCGCACGGCTCCCATCCCGAGCGATATGTCGATGCCGAAGAGACCTCCGACCCGGCCGGGGCAGCCCGCCATCAACTCTCGGACGTCGTCCGCCTCGACGGACAGGATCGGCGCGCGACGCTTGTAGCTCTGCATCTTGAAGCTCGGAACGTAGACCTTCTCGATGCGGCACTCGTCGAGCAATTGGACGAACTGGTCGGGCTGGTAGCCCTTGATGCGTTCGTCCATGCTCCACCACTTGACGACGGGGGCGAGTTCCTCGTTCTCCGTGTACATCTTGCGCAGCCCGTCGGGCGTGAAGATGTTGGTCCAGTAGTCGATGGCCATTGGCTGGGTCATGCGATGCGGTCTCGGCGTCCTGTCTTCGTTCGGTTCGGCACGACGCCGGTCACTTCTTTTCGTCCACGGTGAGCTGGTCCCCGAGCGCTTCGATGCCGTCGATGAAGGCGGTGAAACCCGCGGTGAGCGAGGCGAGCGCAAGCGCCTCCACGACCTCCTTGTCGGTGGCGCCGTGGTACATCGCCTCGCTGCCATGTGTGCGGATGGAGGAGCCGTAGCGGACGGCCGCGGAGCAGGCCATCAGGATCAGCTCCTTGTATTTGCGTGGGATTTCCGATTCCTGCCCCAGCGCATAGCCGGTATAGCCACTGATGCGCGTTTCGAGTTCGGGATCGATCGTCTTGATGACATCGCGCCAGTTGTGCTTGCGTTCGTACATTCGAAAACCTCCCTATCATTTCGTGCCGGATGCGCGCCGGAGCATCAGCCGTGCGGCCTCCGTGGCCGGTTGGCCTTTTTCGATTCCGATCGAGGCCGCCGTTTCGTTGAGGGCCGAGATGCGGCCCTGGAAATAGGTGCTGCGGGCATCGCCGACGCGCGCCGTGGCGCAGCTGACCGCCGCTGCAGGCATGCCGATGCCGTCGAGCTGCGCGAGTCCGGCGATGCCGGACTGGTCCTTCGACGGCCCCGCGTCGTTGGTGATTACTCCGGCCAGCCGGTAGTCCATGTCCTCGACGTAGTCGGCCATGGCCCGAGCGGCGTGGGAGCCCATGCACAGGACCCCGCCCGCAATGCGGGAATCCGCATACTTCACGGTGTCGAGGGCGTAGACGCTGCCCAGTTCGTCCGCGTGCACCCTGATCTGCCGGCGCGCGGGCGCGCGGAAGGCCGGGTTGCGGTCGAGCAGCATCTGCGCGGCCTCACGCACCGCCATGCCTTCGGAAATGCCCATCAGCCTCGCGGCCTGGTTGGCCCGCGAAACCGTGCCGTTCTCGTACATGTCTCGGCCGTCGGAGATCCGGGCGGAGTTTCCATCCACCGTTGCGCCGGGGATAAGGTAGGCATCGAGAAGCTTGAGGCCACTCACGCCGCCTTCGCCGAGGCCGACGCCGGCATCGTGCACGAAGACGCCGCGCGGTCGGCACCAGACCATCAGCTGGGTGGCGCACGGGGCGCCATGCGAGCCGCATATCAGGACGTCGCTGACGTCGTTGCGCTCGTCCACGTGGCCGACGGAATCCATCGCGACGATCCTGCCGCGCGGACCATCGACCATCACGTGCTGGGGCCAGTCCGTCATTGCTGCGTCTCCGGTTGCAGGACGAGCCCCGCCCCGGCATCGGCCTCAACGAGGGCGGCGGTGCGCGCGGTCAGGTCCTTCTTCTTCAGTTTTCCGGCCGGCGTCATCGGCAGGTCGCCGGACTCGTAGAAAAACACCCGGCGCGGCGCCTTCTGCGAGGTCATGGTCCGCCGGCAGAACTCCACGATCTCGACCGGATCAATCGTCGTGCCTTCGGCGCGTGCGATCCAGGCTGCCGGAACGTTGCCCAGGCGCCGGTCGGCCACTGGGACGATGAAGGCCTCCTTCACGCCCGGCAGCTGCTCGAGCTTGTTCTCGATCTCGGCGGGATAGATGTTGAAGCCGCCGACGGTGAACATGTCATCCACCCGGCCGGTGATGTAAAGGAACCCCTCCTCGTCGAAAAAGCCGACGTCGCCGGTGCGGAACCAGCCGTCCTCGGTAATGGCCGCCGCCGTCTTGTCGGGCATCCCGTAGTAGCCGCGTCCGACGCAGGAGCCAGGGTAGCGATCGCCCAGGATGATCTCGCCCTGCGCGCCGGCGGGCATGTCCTCGAACGTGTCGGAGTTCACCACCCGCACCACGGCACTCTTCAGCGGCTTGCCCACCGATTTCAGCCGTTTGTCGCGCGGATGGTGGCGGGTGGAGACTGTGGAGAGCCCCCCGCATTCGCTGAGGCCCCAGGCCTGCATGATGTTTTCGGCGCCGAGGACCTCGAGGATCTCGCGCATGGTGGTGTCAGTCAGGGGCGCGCCGGCGACGTGGCCGCCACGCACCGAGGAGAGGTCGCGCTGCGATACGTCCGGATGGTCGAGCATCATGCGGAACATGCTCGGCGTGCCTGGAATGTAGGTGACCTTTTCCGCCTCGATCAGCCGCAGCGACTGTGCCGCGTCGAACTGCTCGGTGATCACCACCTTCGCGCCATTGCGGATGCCGAGTGCTGCGCCATAGAGGCCGCCGAAATTGGTGAACAAGGGGACGTGGCAGAGGATGACGTCATCGGGGCCGAGTTCGGCCATCTGCGACCACTGACCGATGGTGGTCAGGTTCGTGACGTGCATCGACATGCCGCCCTTGGGAAAGCCGGTGGTTCCCGAGGTGTACATGATGTTCATCAAGTCGAAGGGCGAGACGGAGGTCTGGCGCTTGAGAAGCTCGTAGTCGGAGACCTCGTTGTCGCCGCGGGTGCAGACATCGTCGAAGCTGTGGCGGCCCGGCAGATCCTCGCCCTCCCCGGCCAGGATCACGCGCTTCAATGCGGGGAACTTGGCGCTCGCAAAGGCATTCCGGTCAGTGGTCCGCAGTTCGGGGATGGTCTCTTCCAAGATCGCCAGCGCGTCGATCTTGCCGAGGAAACTGTCGGCCATGATCAGCGTGGAGACCTGCGCCTGGTCGAGCGCGTATTCCAGTTCCGGCCTGCGATAGTAGCTGTAGAGCGGCAGAAGCGTCGCGCCGACCTTGTAGATGGCGAACTGACAGACCACCCAGTCGATGCTGTTGGTCATCCAGATCGCGGCCACGTCGTCCTTGCGCACGCCGAGCGCGATCAGCCCTTTGGCGAAGCGGTCCACCGCGGCACCGAACTCGGCATAGGTCATCGTTTGATCTTCGAAGACAAACAGCGTCTTCTCGCCGTGGCGCTCGACTTGGCGATCGAGCACATCGGCCCAGGTCGTGAGGGCATCGACGTACCATTGATCTCTCATCGGTCGCTCTCCCCGTCTGTCATTTGGGCATCGTGGACGGCAACCACAGCGTGATCGCCGGAAAGAGGTAGAGGAGGACGAGCGCAAACATCGACACAGCCACGAACGGCAGGATCTCGCGGAGAATCTCCTCGACTCGGACGTCCAGCACGCGCGCGGCGACGAAGAGGTTCACCCCGACCGGCGGCGTGAACTGGCCGATTGCCACTGCAACCGCGACGAAGACGCCAAACCAGGTCAGGTCAATACCCTGTGCGCGCACCGCCGGTATCAGGAGCGGCACCAGGATAAGGTAGATCGAGGCGCCGTCGATGAAGAGCCCGGCGATGAGGAGCACGATCGCGGCGAGCAGGAAGACCTGCCATTCGGCGCTGACCGACGACGAGAAATCCGCCACCCAACGCACGACAGTCCCGTCGATCGTGATGACCCAGGAGAAAAGCGAGGCGCAGGCGACGATGAAGAGCACAACGGCGGTGTCGATCATCGTCACGCGTGCGATCTCCCGCAGATGCCGGAAACCAATCTCGCGATAAATGAAGATGCCCACCAGCAGACCGTAGACGACGGCGACCCCGGCCGCCTCAGTCGGCGTGAAGATGCCGAGGTAGATCCCGCCGATGATGAACAGCGGCGCCATCAGGCCGAAAACGCTTTGCGCGAAGGCGCCGATAACGGCTGGGAGCGAGAACCGGTCGCGTGGCGGATCGTAGGACCGGCGCACACAGATGATCCAGGCACAGATGGCGATCAGCACGCCGAGCAGGATGCCCGGCAGGATGCCGGCAACGAACATGCGACCGATCGAGACGCCGGGTACGGCCACGCCATAGAGAATGAAGGCGATGCTCGGTGGAACGACGAGCCCCAGCGCTCCGCCGGCGGAAATGACCGATGCGGCGAAGCCCTTCGAATAGCCGCGCTCGCGCATGATGGGGCCGAGCGTTGCGCCGAGCGCGGCGGTGTCGGCCGGTCCGCTGCCCGACAGTCCGCCGAGCAGCACCGAGACGCCGCTGGTCACGATCGCGGTCTTGCCGCGCACGCGGCCGACCAGCGAATCGACAAGCCCGAAGAGACGCCGCATGATGCCGGAGCGATCGAACACGTTGCCGGCCAGGATGAAGAAGGGAATGGCGAGAAGCTCGATCTTCTGCAGGGAGGAGAACAGGATGGAAGCGACGAAACTCAGGTTGCCCTGCATCATGTAGCCCACGACCATTGCGGAGGCGCCGAGCGCGATGGCGACGGGAACGTTGATGGCGATGAAGACCGCCAGCAAAAGGATGAGCAGGACGGTGTCGTTCATTGCCGTCCGCCGTTGAAATATCCGCGCAGTACCCGGACGAGCATGAGCGCAGCGCCCAACGGCATGAAGACCGAGAACAGCCAGAGAGGCATGTTGAGCAGCCCCGAGGTCAATCCCAGCCCTGCCTGTCCGGCGACGAGATGGACGCCGCTGTAGACGACCCCGAGAAGGAAGCCGGCTATGACGAGCAATCTCACGAGTTCCGAGACCTTGCGCGGGGCAGCCGGCAACAGCGGAATGAAGACGGAGACGCCGAGGTGCGCCATCGCACGTTCGGCGGTCGCGATGCCGAGCCAGTAGAAGGCCACGCTTCCCAGGATCATGAGTTCGAAGAGTTCGCCGATCGCATGATTGAAGACATAGCGAGCAGCGATGCTGACCGTGTTGAGGGCGAGCAGGACCAGCAGCGCGGCTTCGAGCACCCTGTGCTCGATGACCACTGCGGTCGGGATGCGCGGCTGTCGCTGTTCGGCCATGAGGATCTCGCGGAAGGTACGGCGCGGCCGGGGCCGCGCCGGTTCCGTGCTAGTTACCCATCGCCGACTTCATGAGATCCGCGCCTATAGTCGGCTCCCACTCCGCGTAGATGGGTGCCATCTTCTCGCGGAAAGCCGCGATCTGTTCAGGGGTCAGCGTCGTGACTTCGAGCGACTTCTCGATTTCCTCGAGCAGCTTGGTGTCGGCCGCCGACTGCTCCGCGCGATGCCAGGACGCGGCCTCCTTCGCCGCGGTCGTGAATATCTCCTGCTCCGTGGAACTCAGGGCGTCCCATAGCGCCTGGTTTGTCAGGATGCCGATCGCGTCCGCCGAATAGTTCCAGATCGTCATGTAGTCTTGGACTTCGTGGAAGTTGGACACATAGATCAGGCTGATCGGGTTCTCCTGGCCATCGACAACACCCTGCTGAAGGGCGCCGTAGAGCTCGCCGAAGCTCGTCGGCACGGGATTGACGCCCATGGCCTTAAATACATCCTGATAGAGCTTTAGGCCCGGCACGCGCAGGGTCAGGCCGTCGAGGTCCTCCGGCCTGGTGACCGGACGCTCGTTGTTGGTGAGCTGACGGAATCCGCTGGTCGAGAACCCCCCGAGCGGCTTCACTCCCTTTTCCGACAATCCGTCCCACACTCTCTGCCCCGGGCCGTCGATCAGTGCGAAGAGCTCCTCCTCTGACGGAGCGATCCACGGCATGGAAAAGAGGCTGAAGCGCGGATCGACGATGCTCAGAATGATGCTGGAATGGAAGGTGAAGTCGACCGTGCCGTTCTGCAGCAGTTCGAATTCGGCGACCTGGTTGCCGTTCGAGAGCTGGCCGTCGGGATAGACGGTGATCTCGATCTTACCTCCGCTCGCCTCCTCGACGTTGTCGGCGAAGCGCTGCGCCGCCTGCGTCCACGGGGAATTGGCCCCGACGGACATCGCGAAGCGCAGGCTGCGCTCTTGTATGTCATCCTGTGCGAGCGCCGAACCCATTCCAAATGCAAAGACGCCGGCTGCCGCAAGCGCTTTGAGGGCGGCTGCCGCCGCGCACATTCTTTGTTTCATCTCTGCTTCCTCCGCTGTGTAGCTTCTTTTCTTGCAGAAGGCGAACGCCGGCCCGAGCTCCATAGGGCCGGCGCCGCTTACGTCCCGGCGCCAGGACCGGGAATTCCCAGTCCAGCCAGGATAAATTCAAAAATCGCCTGCTCCGCTTCTTCGCGGTCGCTGTAAAGCGAAAGGTCCCACCAGCGCAGGGCGACGATGGCGGGAACGAAAGATAAAAGGTTCGCCGAAATCCGCGTGTTGGAAAAACGCAGCCGCCCGCCATCGGCGACGTAGCCGTCGAGCAGTTGCTGGAACTGTCGGATGAAGCGCGCCACCGCCTTCAGGACGAGCTTGCGGTCAGGTTTCTGAAGCGCATGGACCTCGTTGTAGAGGAGAACCAGTTCGTCACGGTGATCGAACATCACCGCCATGATGCCTCTCAGCGCATTGATCAGGCGCGCGTAGGGGTCCACGTATTCGCGCATCACGCCGTCGACGCTCGCTGAATAGAGCCCCACAAGGTGCTCGCAGACCAGATAGAGGATGTCGTCCTTGGAGCGAACGTAGTTGTAGATGTTGCTCTGAGTGACCCCCGCTTCCTCGGCAATGCAGCGCGTAGTCGCGCCGTGGAATCCTTTGCGACGGAATACCGCGATCGCGGCGCGGACAATGCGTTCGCGTGTCTCGATGACTCGCGTCGTGTCCTGAACCTGCGCGTTGATCGCCCGCTGCACGTAGGGTTCTCCATCCGTGATTCACGGACCAGGTAATCCTGATCAGCTGATCAGGACTTGCTACCTGATCGCCCGATCAGAGTCAAAGCGATGAAGCTTTTCTTGCGTTCGTTGTTGCTGAATGGACGGTGCAGCTCGCACGAACGGGCAGTTAGAGAAGGCCACGATGCCCTTCGTAGTCGGGGCTCTCATCCAAGCCGCGCGCTTTGATCACTGCGTTGGCGGAGGTCAATGCCGTCGCCACCGCCGGGAACCCGACATAGGGCAACGTTTGGACGATGACCTCCTCGATCTCCGTGAGGGTGAGACCGTTGTTCAGCGCTATGTTCATGTGGATCCCGAACTCGTTCGGCTGCCTCAGGGCGATCATCACTGCCATCGATACGAGGCTGCGCTGTTTGCGGTCGAGCGCCTCGCGCATCCAGATCTCGCCGAAGGCTTGGTCGATCGCGTAACCTGCGACATCCGCCCCGAAGGTCTTCGACTCTGCCGAGGTGATGAGCCGTTCGGCCATCTCCGCACCCATCATCTGCCTGATAACCGCCGTTCCATCTTGCCTGCGATTCATGTCGTCCTCCGCGTCGGGTTACTGGTTCCGACAGCCAATCGTGCGGTCGGCGACGTTCGCTTTCGCGGAAGTCTGAATGCGTCCAGTCTAAACGGACAGGGTTCAGGGTCGAGCCTGCGAACTCTGCGCGATCAGATGCTCGACGAGTTCGCGGCCGAAGGACGGCAGGTCCTCGAGCGACTGAACACAGATTTTCAGTTCGCGCACTGCCCAGGGATTTAAGAGCCGCACGACGACGATGTCATGGCTTTGCTTAAGCCGGTGCGCGACGGAGCCAGGAAGAATGCCGACGCCAACGCCGGCCTCAACCATCCGGCACAGCGATCCAAAGCCTGCGACCTTGATGCGGATGTCCAGTTCTACGCCCATGTCCGCGACAATGTTTTCCATGAAGCCGTGAATGGCGCTTCCCTGTTGCAGAGAGACGAAGCTCAGCGCGGACACCTCGGCGAAGTCGATCTCAGTCCGCGTAGCGAGTGGATGACGGCTCGGGACAGCCAGGACCAGACTGTCCTCTTGATAGGGCAGCACCTGGAGTTCGTCGGTGCGGATGTTGCCGGCAAGGATGCCGATGTCGGCAGACCCATCGGCGACGGAGCGCGCGATCTCGGGGCTCAGCCGCTCTTCCAGTTCCACGTCCACATGAGGATGGGAAGTCAGATAGGAACCAAGTGCGCGGGGCAAGATTTCGGTGATAGCAGTGGTGTTGGCCAAGACGCGAATGCGGCCCCTGAGACCGCGGGAAAAAGACTGCAAGTCGCCATGCAGCCGCTCCAGGTCGCGGAAGACCCGCCGGGCATGCGTCAGCAGGGAATCGCCTGCCGGCGTCAGTGTCACGCCCTTGCTGCGCCGCATGAACAGCGGCGTGCCCAGAGCTTCTTCCAGGTTCTTGATGCGCATCGAGGCCGCACCGACCGACAGATGTACCCTTTCTGCCCCGCGCGTCAGGTTGCCGGCCTCAGCGATGCTGATGAACAGGCGAAGGTCGACGAGATCGTAGCGGATGCTGGTCATGGGCCCCTTCGAATCACCGCCCCGTTCATTTCTACTGAAAACTTCTTTCCCGAATAACGAATTGCCGGCCGCGGTCCGGCATGGTGGAAGCCATTCGTCGTGGACGGCTCGCGGCGTGAACGAATGCCGTCTACCACTTAGCGGAGGTAAAATCATGCGTGACGAGAAGACTGATCTTCCTGGCGCGGAACTGGCGGCCTTCGCCGCCGGGATTCGCTATAAGGATATACCGGCCGATGTCGTGGCCCGGGCAGTCGATCTCTTCGTCGACTGGGTGGGCTCCGCGCTTGCCGGCAAGGGCGTGCGCCCGGTCGAGATCCTGTCCGGTTTCGCGACGTCCATGGGACCGGCGCACGGACCGTGCGAGATCCTGATCGACCGTTCCTCGTCGTCGCCGCTCTTCGCCGCTCTGGTGAACGGGGCCTCCTCGCACGTGGCCGAGCAGGACGACGTCCACAACGGCTCGGTGTTCCATCCCGCCGCCGTGGTCTTTCCGGCCGCGCTGGCGCTCGCGCAGGCGCACCGAGCATCGGGACGGGAGTTCATCGCGGCTATCGTGGCCGGCTACGAAGTGGGTATCCGCGTCGGGGAGTTTCTCGGTCGCTCCCATTACAAGATCTTCCATACGACCGGTACGGCCGGGACGATCGCAGCTGCGGCGGCATCGGCGCGATTGCTGGACCTGACGCCCGAGGGAATGCTCCACGCCTTCGGGTCCGCCGGAACTCAGGCGGCAGGGCTATGGGAATTCCTGCGCGACGGCGCCGACTCCAAGCCTCTGCACACCGGCAAGGCCGCCGCCAACGGATTAATGGCAGCCTGTCTTGCGAAGGACGGGTTTACCGGCGCGAAGCAGATCCTCGAAGGACGCCAGGGTGTCGCGGCCGGCATGTCGAGCGATGCCGATCCTGCCAAGCTGACCGACCGGCTGGGCACCCGCTGGGCGCTTGCGGAAACCTCTTTCAAGTTCCACGCCTCGTGCCGGCATACCCATCCGGCGGCGGACGCGCTGCTGAAGGCAATGCGTGAAAATAGCCTTGCAATGGCCGACATCACCAGCGTAACCGCGCACGTTCACCAGGGCGCGATCGACGTGCTCGGCCCGGTGGTCTCGCCTGCAAGCGTCCACCAGGCAAAGTTCTCCATGGGCACGACGCTGGGCCTGATCGCAGCTTTCGGCCGCGCCGGTATGAACGAGTTCGACCAGGCTTACGCCCGGCAGGACGTGGCGGCTTTCCGCGACTGCGTCCGTATGGAACTCGATGCCGAAATAGACGAAGCCTATCCGGCACGCTGGATCGGAAAGGTGATGGTCGAGACGGTCGACGGCCAGCGCTTCGAGGCACGGGTCGACGAACCGAAGGGCGATCCGGGCAACACGCTCTCGCGGGACGAGATCGAGACGAAGGTGCGCGGGCTGGCGGCCTTCTCGGGCGCGGTCTCACCACCAGAACTGGATGAGTTGTTGCTGCAGTTGTGGGCGATCGGCCGGCGGGACGCGATCGGCACGCTTTTGCCGGCTCGCGAGGAGGCCGGCGCAGGCATGGCAATCGCATGATGACAGGAACGGACGGGCAGACATGATGGTCAAGGATCTACCACAGGGCGACGAGATCGCGCAGATCAGGCAGAGCGTTCGCAAGCTCTGCGATGGTTTCGCGCCGGACTACTGGCGTCGGCTCGACCGCGAGAACAAGTATCCCAGCGAGTTCGTGAAGGCGCTTTCCGACGCCGGCTACCTTTCGGTGCTGATTCCGGAAGAATATGGCGGTTCCGGCCTGCCGCTTTCGGCGGCCGTCGCGATTCTGGAAGAAGTGCAGCGAGCCGGCGCCAACGGGGCGGCCTGCCACGCCCAGATGTACATCATGGGCGCGCTTCTGCGGCATGGCAGCGACGTGCAAAAGCGGCAGTATCTGCCGCGCATCGCATCAGGCGAGATGCGCCTCCAGGCCTTTGGGGTGACAGAGCCGACCAGCGGCACGGACACCACCTCCATCAAGACCTTCGCGAGGCGCGAGGGCGACACCTATGTGGTCAACGGCCAGAAGGTCTGGACCTCGCGCGCCGAGCATTCCGACCTGATGCTGCTTCTCGCCCGCACTACCGCCAAGGAAGATGCGTCAAAACGCACCGACGGCTTGTCGGTCTTCATCGTCGACATGCGTGAAGCGCTGAAATCGGGCATGTCGATCAAGCCGATCCGCACCATGATGAACCATTCCACCACGGAGGTCTTCTTCGACAACGTGCGTGTGCCGGCCGAGAACCTGATCGGCGAGGAAGGCAAGGGGTTCCGCTACATCCTGTCGGGCATGAACGCCGAGCGCATCCTCATCGCGGCCGAATGCGTCGGCGACGCCAAATGGTTCATCGAGAAGGCCTCGGCCTATGCCGGCGAGCGCACCGTGTTCGGGCGTCCGATCGGCCAAAACCAGGGCGTGCAGTTCCCGATCGCGCGCGCCTATGCGCAGATGCGGGCCGCCGAACTGATGGTGCACCAGGCAGCACACCTCTTCGAGAGCGGGCAGGATTGCGGAGAGCAGGCCAACATGGCCAAGATGCTGGCGGCCGAGGCCTCCTGGGCGGCGGCGGAGGCTTGCGTGCAGACGCACGGCGGCTTCGGCTTCGCGGAAGAATACGACATCGAGCGCAAGTTCCGGGAGACGCGGCTCTACCAGGTGGCGCCGATCTCCACCAACCTGATCCTGAGCTACCTTTCCGAGCACGTTCTCGGAATGCCGCGCTCCTACTGAGTCCGACGCGATGCTGCCCCTGGATGGACTTCTGGTCGTCGCCATAGAGCAGGCGGTCGCCGCTCCCACCTGTACGCTCAGGCTCGCCGATGCCGGCGCGCGGGTGATCAAGATCGAGAAGCCCGAGGGCGAGACGGCCCGGCACTACGACAAGGCGGTGCGCGGCACGAGCGCCTATTTCGCCTGGCTCAACCGCGGCAAGGAGAGCGCGGTCCTCGACATCAAGGACGCGGCGGACCGGGCGCTTGTCGAGCGCATGGTGGCGAAGGCCGACGTCTTCATCCAGAACCTCGCGCCGGGGGCAGCGCACCGTCTCGGGCTCGGCGCGGCCGCCGTGGTGGCGCGCCATCCGCGGCTGATCGCTGTCGACATCGTCGGCTACCGGCAGGACAGCGCGGCGCGCGACATGCGCGCCTACGACATGCTGATCCAGGCCGAGAGCGGCGTGTGCTCGGTCACCGGCACGCCCGACACGCCGGTGAAGGTCGGCGTCTCCATCGCCGACGTGATGACGGGGATGAACGCACATGCCGCCGTGCTGGAGGCGCTCGTCGAGCGCTCGATCACCGGGAAGGGCAAGGCGATCGAGGTCGCCATGTTCGACACCATGGCCGACATGATGAGCGTGCCGCTGCTCCACCACGACTATGGGGGCAAGGCGACGCCGCGCACCGGTCTGGAGCACGCCGCGATCTATCCCTATTGCGCCGTGACCTGTTCCGACGGCGAGATCGTCATCGTGGTGCAGAACCCCGGCGAGTGGCGTCGCCTGTGCACGGGCGTGCTGGAACGGCCGGATTTGATCGACGACCCGCTCTACCGCGACAATCCGCGCCGGGTGGAGAACCGGCAGGCGCTCGGCGTCATCATGGCCGGCATCTTCGGCGCCATGAGCCGCGCCGAGGCGGTCGCGAAGCTGGAGGCGAACAAGCTCGCCTGGTCGAACGTGTCGACCGTCGAGAATCTCTCCGGCCACGCCGCGCTGCGGCGCCTGAGGGTCGAGACGCCCGGCGGCCCTTTCGACGGCGTCGCCTCTCCCGTCCGGCGCGAGATCAAGGGCGGCCCGGTCCCGGCGCTCGGCGCCCACACCGAGGCGCTGCGGAAGGAATTCGCGGAGACGGCAGGATGAGCGGCGTCGACATCGAACATCTGCGCCGGTGGATCGGGCGCGAGTCCACATACCAGTACCAGGCAGGCAGGACCCGTGATCACGGAATTGTGACCCCTAAGCTCGCGTAGCTCTCGAAGCCGGATTCCGGTCAAAGGCCTTTCAAAGGGTCTTCAAAGACCCTTCACAGGATTGGCCTTCGAGAAGCGCTTGGAACCGCTGATTTACGGCACCTTGATGATAGCTTTGGGGCCTTGCGCCTTGCACCCATGTTCTCTCATTGTTCTGCAGCGGCAACTCTTCGTACGCCGCAGGACAAGGAGAGACCATGGATCTTCAGCATCCGAAGATAGAGATGTTGCCGGTGCGGGCGCTACGCCCCTATGCCGGCAACGCCCGCACCCATTCGAAGATGCAGATCGGCCAGATCGCTGACAGTATCCGACGCTTCGGCTTCACCAATCCCGTCCTGGTCAGTGACGAGAACGAGATCGTCGCCGGTCATGGACGGGTCCTTGCAGCCAGGCAACTCGGTATGGCGGATGTACCGGTGTTGCGGCTGTCGCATCTGTCGGCGGAAGAGCGACGAGCCTACGTGCTGGCCGACAACAAGCTGGCTCTCAATGCGGGCTGGGATCAGGAACTCCTGGCACTTGAGCTGCAGGCACTGATCGACCTTGAGTTCGATGTCACCATCACCGGATTCTCGCTGGCCGAGATCGACCTGACGCTCGATCACGCGCGGGAGGCCTCTGCGGCTTCCCCTGACGGCGCCGATATGGTTCCGCCCTTGCCGGTGCAAGCGGCCACCAAAACCGGTGATCTGTGGCAGCTCGGGCGCCATCGGCTTTTATGTGGCGATGCTCGGGCGTCTGCGGACGTCGGGCGTCTGGTGGGGGCAGGGCGGGTCGACCTGATCTTCACCGATCCGCCCTACAACGTGCCGATCCAGGGTCACGTCGGCGGGCTTGGCCGTACGCGTCATCGCGAGTTCGCCTTTGCCTCGGGTGAGATGAGCGAGGCGGAGTTCACCGAGTTCCTGCGATCCACGCTCGGCAATGCCGCTTCCGTCGCGAAGGACGGTGCGATTGCCTTCGTCTGCATGGACTGGCGTCACATGCGCGAGTTGGCGGCGGCGGCGGATGGCTTGTTCTCGGAGCTGAAGAATCTGTGCGTCTGGAACAAGACCAATGGCGGCATGGGCAGCTTCTACCGCTCCAAGCATGAGCTGGTCTTCGTTTACAAGATTGGCACGGCGCCACACACCAATGCCTTCGGCCTTGGCGAGACCGGTCGCTATCGCACCAATGTTTGGGACTATGCCGGTATCAGCAGTCTCGGCGCCAGCCGGGCTGACGAGCTCGCCATGCATCCGACCGTCAAGCCGGTCGCCATGATTGCCGATGCGATCCGCGACTGTTCGAAGCGAGGCGAGGTCGTGCTCGATGTGTTCGGCGGATCCGGCTCGACGCTGATTGCGGCCGAGAGCTGCGGGCGTGAGGCTCGCCTCATCGAGTTCGACGCCATCTACTGCGACACGATCGTCAGCCGCTGGCAGACCTACACCGGCAAGCGGGCAACGCTTGTCGGCGACGGGCGCTGCTTCGAGGAGATCGCAGCCGAGCGGCTGGGACAGGCTGACCAGAATAGTGCGTCAACCAAGCCGGTGCGCGCTAGTGGCCTCCGCCGAGGGCGCCACGCATGAGCGACGATGGAGAAAAGTCCAGTCAAGAGCCGAAGCCCATTGCCGACAAGGCCGTCGCCAGAGCGAAGGAGCAGATCATCGGGGGCGTTGGCTACAGGAACCCACCGAAGGCAACACGCTTCCAGAGGGGGCAGTCAGGCAATCCCGGCGGGCGGCCCCGTGCACCCAAGGCCGAAGGCCTGACGCTCGAAGATCAGCCGCTCTTGCAGGCCGTGCACGATCAGGCTGCCAAACCGATCAGAATGAGGGAAGGGGATACCGTCCTGGAAGTCCCCACGCGAGAAGCCGTTACCCGCTCGGTGATGGTGGCTGCGCTCAAGGGCAATGCTCGCTCACAGGGCCTTGCACTCGACCTGATCCGGTCTGCCGACATCCAGCGGGCGCGCGACAGGTCGAAACGGCAGGCCTTCGCACATGAGTTCAAACGCGTGCAGACGAGACGGTTCGAACGAGCAGTCGAGGCCGGCGAGGAGACGAGACGGATCCTTCCGCATCCCGACGATATCGTCATCGACGACGACTACGGCTACCATTTTGCAGGCCCTGTCGACGAAGCCGAGCTGTGCAAGGTCGAACAGATAGTCCGCTACCGTGACGCACTGATCATGCAGGACGTGCTGGACGAGCGGCTGGCGGCGCGCCAGGCAAGCCAAACCGAGCAACCGGACAGGTCCGAGCAATCAGGCGCCTTGCTCTTTGCCAGTGTTCTCGACTCGACCTTGCCGTCACGCTTCCGTCTTGATGACACCACCATCATCCTTCGGCAGTTGCGCTACGAAGCGGTCAATCTGCGACAGCTTCTCAAGGACACCTATCGCGCCTGGAAGGCAGCCGGCGCCTCGGCCAAGCGTGGCGCACGGTTCGCCGACCTGCAGTCAGCGCACAAACTGCTAACGAACGTATTCGACTTCGTGCAGGCAGTTCGCGAAGGCCGCATTGATGTCGATGCAATTGCCCGCGGTGAGTTTGACGAGACGCCGCGTCCATTCATTCGAGGCAACGGCTCGGTGGCGTAGAACCGTGAAACTAGAAGGGCAGAAACGGGGCCGATTGCGGACTGTCCGGTTCCGGCCGAAGAGTTGGGTAAGCTGACAATCCGCAGCCGACCCAATTGCGGTCATTCCGCCTGATCTGGCGCGACCTTGAAACCCGTCATTCGAAGGTGCCTGGCCTTCGGCTTGACCGGGGCCAGATGTACGTCCGCTTTGGCAACAGAAATGTGATGGGCTGCCATTCTGCTCCAGTACAATGATTGAATTTTCTTTCGGGATGGGAAACACCTGTTAATATTCGGCCCATTGCAAAGGGGCGGGGGCATATGCAGGTCACAAACTGCGGCCGTGGCGTTCATACGCGTGAGGTCAAGGGACTTGAGCGGCTCAAAAAGGAGCTGCCGCCAAGCTGGTATGCGTTCACAAATCTCGATCTGACACTCGGGCTTGGAAAATCGCGTGAAATCGACGTAATCATTGTCTCAGATCACCGGATCTTCTTTGTCGACATCAAGGACTGGAACGGCAAGATCGAGAACAGGGACGGCCGCTGGTGGAACGCTCCGTCCTGGCAGCGTCGAAGCGTTATGCGCGTCAGCTGACACTTAGCTGCGAGACGCTCATCCATGACAGCAAGGCCTAGCTTACGCCCCCGTGTTCGATTGCAGTTTTCCGTGCCAGGTGTGAGGTGAGTTGGCATTGCACCGACCGTTCTATCGGCATGAACTCTAGCCAAAGCTGAAGGTCCGGCCCCGGGATCTTCCGTTTGGCAGGACAGATCGGATGGCGTGTTTCTGGGGGGCGGCGACAGCACTCCGAACGACGAGTCGCAAGCCGCCGTTGAATTCAGCCCCTTATTCAACGGCCGCTATTCGATCCTCGACGCCCGAAAGCGGACTGTCCGGGGACGGCCCCCGTTGCCGCCATTCCGGTGTCTAAGTCGAAGCTGCGTCTTTCCGCCGGTTCCTCGCAGGTTCTGCTCGACTTCGTTTTCACAGCAAGCATTGGTTGGTGCGCCGGTCGAGGTATTCGCCGGCTGAGTTTTCGCCTGGCGGTTTGCCGGGCTTGTCGTGGTAGCGGCGCCGGATGTCCCGGCGTCCGAGGGCAAAGGAGCCGACCATGACAGGCGAGACGAAGACCGCGACCGATCCCGCAATCGACGGCGTTCAAGCGACACCCCGCAAGACAAGGAAGCCTGAAGCAGATACCTCTATCGGCAGCGCGATGAGCTATCCGCCGCAGCTGCGGCTTGTCGAGCCGGAGGTGTCCGGGCCGAAGCCAGGTTCGGAAGCGACGCAAGCAAAGCCGCGTGCCGCGCGCCCTCGAAAGAAGCCCGCGCGATCCGGTGCCAGCGGATCGGACAGTCCGGTCGTCGTGGCGGGCAAGAAGCAGGCGGCCAAGGTCACAAAGACGGAGACCGCGTTGAAAGTCCTCCGCCGCAAGCGCGGCGCGAGCATCGCGGACATTCAGGAGCTGACCGGCTGGCAGGCGCACTCGGTCCGAGGCTTCCTGTCCGCAACGGTGAAGAAGAAGCTCGGTCTTCAGATCGTCAGCGACGTCGGCAAGGACGGGGTCAGGCGCTATCGCATCGATGACGCAGGACGGGCCGGTTGATCATGCTTCCGGAAGAGACGCTGGAACGTGAGGTCGCCGCCATCGGCGCCCTCACGCGCGCGGAACTGACCGCCCGGTGGCAGAAGGCCTATGGCTGCCTGCCACCGAAGGGCATGAACCGTAGTCTGCTCGAACGCGCCGCTGCCTGGCATGTGCAGGCCGGTCGGCTGGGAGGGTTGTCTTCTGCGGCGCAGGCAACGCTGCGCGCAGGACAGAGGGGAGGGCGCCAGGGGCTGCGCGATCGCTCGCAGCAAGCGGATGCGTCGGCTCAGGACCGTGGCCGGGGTCATGGCGTTGGCTCTGCTGCCGGGGGCGCACCGGACCCGGAGGGTCACCGGCCATCAGCACAGGCTCGCGTAACTCCGCCGCCCGCCGTGGGCACCCGGCTGATGCGGGAGTGGAACGGACGCATGCATGTGGTCGACGTCACCGAGCAGGGCATCCTGTTCGACGGAAAGATCTATCGGTCCTTGAGTTCCGTCGCCAAGCGCATCACCGGCGCGCACTGGTCCGGACCGAGGTTCTTCGGGCTATGAACATGACAGCATCCCCTCGCATGCGTTGCGCGGTCTACACCCGCAAGTCGACCGAGGATGGACTGGAGCAGGAGTTCAACTCACTCGATGCCCAGCGTGAAGCCTGTGAAGCCTATATACGGTCGCAATCCTCGCTCGGCTGGAAGCTGGTGTCGGACCGCTATGACGATGGCGGCATCTCCGGCGGCACCATGGACCGTCCTGCCCTGCAGCGGTTGCTTCAGCATATCCGCGGCGGACAGGTCGACGTGGTGGTGGTCTACAAGATCGATCGCCTGACGCGATCGCTCTCCGACTTCGCCAGGATCGTGGACGTGTTCGATGAGGCGAAAGCCTCCTTCGTCTCCGTCACCCAGCAGTTCAACACCACGACCTCCATGGGCAGGCTTACCCTCAATGTTCTTCTGTCATTCGCCCAGTTCGAACGCGAGGTCACGGCAGAGCGCATCCGCGACAAGATCGCGGCATCGAAGAAGAAGGGCATGTGGATGGGCGGCGGCGTCCCGCTCGGCTATCGGGCCGAGAACCGGAAGCTGAAGATCGACGAGCAGGAAGCCGGGATCGTCCGCTTTCTGTTCAATCGTTATCTGGAACTGAAGTCTGTACGCGCCCTTGCCGCCGAGGCGAATGCGAAGCGCTTTCCTGCACGGTCCACGCGCAGACCAAAAGCCCCAGAGGAAGATAGCTTCGAGACGCCGGCCTCGTCCGGTTCGGCGGTGCGCCACTTCGGACGCGGCCCGCTCTACCACCTGCTGTCCAACCCGACCTACATCGGCAAGGTGAGGCATCGTCAGAAGATCTATGAAGGTGAGCACGAGGCAATCATAAGCGCCGAGACTTTTGCCGCAGCGCAGGCGCTTCTCTCGGCCCAGGCGCCGGTACGCTCGTCAGCGACGAACGCCGCGGATATCCATCTTCTGACCGGCATCCTGTTCGACGAAGAGGGAACCGGCCTGCGATCGGTCCACACGAAGAAGGGCAATGTCCGCTACCGCTATTACGTTTCGAAGGCTTGTGTGGAGGAGCGAGGCAAGTCCGATCGAAACGGCTGGCGGCTCCCGGCACGACAGATCGAGCAGGTGGTGGAGGACGAGCTTGCCAACATCCTGACCAATCCCCGGCGAATGTCGCATCTGATCGCGGACCAGATCCCGGCAGATCGCTTCGCCGCGGCGATCGATCAGGCATCGGCGCTTTACGCAAGCTACAAAACTTGCACTCCACAGCACCAACGCGATCTGGTCCGACAACTGTTCCCGCGGATCGAGCTGACATCCGCCAAGCTGATTCTGCGCTTCGACGCGAAGGCTCTGGCCGAACTGTTGGTCGGCAATGCTTCGGTGAGCGATGCGGAGAACGATCGGCAACTCACTTCCATCGAACGGCCGATCTCGCTGCGCCGCCGCGGCAAGGAGACGAAGATCGTTCTAACCGACAGCTCTGGACGAACCAGCGCTCCCGACGAGAACCTGATCCAGATTCTGCAGAAGGCGCATTCCTACCTGGCCCAGCTGACCGACGGATCCGGCCGCAGAATCTGCGAGGTGGCTGCAGCCAACGGCATCGACCGCTCCGACTTCAGCCGCGTTTTGCGACTGGCTTTCCTCGCACCGAAGATCACAGGTCAGATTCTTTCCGGGTCCCAGCCGCCCGAACTCACGGCTCAAAAACTCTCCCGCATGCCGGAGCTTCCCCACGCTTGGTCGCAGCAGCAGAGGCTCCTCGGTTGCTGACAAGTCACACTTAGCTACCCGACAGCCCTCACTCGCCGGGGCGCGTTCCGTTGCAGCTTCCCTGCATCAACCGACCATCGCTGCCGCAAACATGGGGACGCCCGGAACGCCCTACAGAGACGGGCGCCGGAACTGCGCTCCAAAGAGACACTATCTGTCCCCAAGTTTGCAAACAAGGAATTGAAGGCGCCGCCAAGCCTCGGAAAACGCGCCGCTTTTCCGGGTATCACCAGAGACGGCTCGGAAAGTCTGCGAAGCGGGGGACTGGGTGGTGCCGAGTGTAGTCTGCGGCTAACCGGTCTCTGAGCTCAGTTCCCTGATAACAGGAAATTTACAGGGAAATTCCTGTTTCTTGCGACATATCTCGTCATTCTTGGCTGAATTTCCCGCGCCAAATCAGTGGCTTGCCGGGCAACTCCCTGTTCCTTGAACAGGGAATCTTTCGCTCGCGATCAGGGAAGGCTCTCCGGTAACAGGGAATTTGGCGCCCACGAGCGGTCAGTTCGTTGTCGTTAGGTGGGATTGCATTGCGGTTACCCGGGAAACGACTGTCGTCGGGCGGGAACGCGGTGACGTTGTGCGGGAGTGTCTTCCGCCTTGGCGGGAAGTCGTTGCCGGATGGTGAACTGACATCGCGCCTGCGTGGGAACGCGATGCAGTCTGGTGAGATAAGATTGTCCTATTAAGGACTGCTCCGAGGTCCGACCTGTTTGGTGGCAGGAGCCTCGTCGCGTTTCCGGTCATCCGTATGTGAGGAAGTTCGTTGGTCGTGTTTCGAGGGTGCGCGCGGGTGTGCAGGCGGATCGCGTCTGCCAAGGTTCCGTCGTGTGTCTCGACGGCCTTGTTGCGGGCTCCGAGCCCGCTCGATCTTTCGCGAGCTGCCGATCACGCGCTTGTGATCGGTCATCGGCAGCGCCAAAGCTTGCCGTTCAAAAATGCCAAATCCTTGAAGCTCCTTTCAAGCCCCTCTTGAAGGGGTTTTTGAAGGCTGGGCGTTCAAAAGTGCACAGAATCCAGCATTTGCAATGGTTGCAAGCCCATTTGAGGACCTTGCAAGACGGTCGCTGTTCACCCAATGTTCTCATTCGTGCGTCCCTGGGAACGCGATGCGAGGACAAGGAGAGACCATGGACCTTCACCACTCGAACATCGAGATCATGCCGGTAGCGGGTCTGCGCCCCTATGCGCAGAACGCGCGTACGCACTCCAGGAAGCAGATCGGCCAGATCGCTGACAGCATCCGACGCTTCGGCTTCACCAATCCCGTCCTGGTCAGTGACGAGAACGAGATCGTCGCCGGTCATGGACGGGTCCTTGCAGCCAGGCAACTCGGTATGGCGGATGTACCGGTGTTGCGGCTGTCGCATCTGTCGGCGGAAGAGCGACGAGCCTATGTGCTGGCCGACAACAAGCTGGCTCTCAATGCGGGCTGGGATCAGGAACTCCTGGCACTCGAACTGCAGGCACTGATCGACCTTGAGTTCGATGTCACCATCACCGGCTTCTCGCTGGCCGAGATCGACCTGACGCTCGATCACGCGCGGGAGGCCTCTGCGGCTTCCCCCGACAGCGCCGATCTGGTTCCGCCCTTGCCGGGACAAGCGGCCACCAAAACCGGTGATCTGTGGCAACTCGGACGCCATCGGCTTTTATGTGGCGATGCTCGGGCGTCTGCAGACGTCGAGCGTCTGGTGGGGGCAGGGCGGGTCGATCTGGTCTTCACCGATCCGCCCTACAACGTGCCGATCCAGGGTCACGTCGGCGGCCTTGGCCGCACGCGTCATCGCGAGTTCGCCTTTGCCTCGGGTGAGATGAGCGAGGCGGAGTTCACCGAGTTCCTGCGATCCACGCTCGGCAATGCCGCTTCCGTCGCGAAGGACGGTGCGATTGCCTTCGTCTGCATGGACTGGCGTCACATGCGCGAGTTGGTGGCGGCGGCGGATGGCTTGTTCTCGGAGCTGAAGAACCTGTGCGTCTGGAACAAGACCAATGGCGGCATGGGCAGCTTCTACCGCTCCAAGCATGAGCTGGTCTTCGTTTACAAGATCGGCACGGCGCCACACACCAATGCCTTCGGCCTTGGCGAGACCGGTCGCTATCGCACCAATGTTTGGGACTATGCCGGTATCAGCAGTCTCGGCGCCAGCCGGGCTGACGAGCTCGCCATGCATCCGACCGTCAAGCCGGTCGCCATGATTGCCGATGCGATCCGCGACTGTTCGAAGCGAGGCGAGGTCGTACTCGACATCTTTGGCGGGTCCGGCTCGACGCTGATTGCCGCCGAGAGCTGCGGGCGTGAGGCTCGCCTCATAGAGTTCGACGCCATCTACTGCGACACCATCATCCGCCGCTGGCAGACCTACACCGGCAAGCGGGCAACGCTTGTCGGCGACGGGCGCTGCTTCGAGGAGATCGCGGCCGAGCGGCTGGGACAGGCTGACCAGAATAGTGCTTCAACCAAATCGGTGCGTGGTAGTGGCCTCCGCCGAGGGCGCCACGCATGAGCGACGGTGGAGAGAAGTCCAGTCAAGAGCCGAAGCCCATTGCCGACAAGGCCGTGGCCAGAGCGAAGGAGCAGATCATCGGGGGCGTCGGCTACAGGAACCCACCGAAGGCGACACGCTTCCAGAGGGGGCAGTCGGGCAATCCCGGCGGGCGCCCCCGTGCACCGAAGGCCGAAGGCCTGACGCTCGAAGATCAGCCGCTCTTGCAGGCCGTGCACGATCAGGCTGCCAAACCGATCAGAATGAGGGAAGGGGATACCGTCCTGGAAGTCCCCACGCGAGAAGCCGTTACCCGCTCGGTGATGGTGGCAGCACTCAAGGGCAATGCTCGCTCACAGGGCCTTGCACTCGACCTGATCCGGTCTGCCGACATCCAGCGGGCGCACGACAGGTCGAAACGGCAGGCCTTCGCGCATGAGTTCAAACGCGTGCAGACGAGACGGTTCGAACGAGCAGTCGAAGCCGGCGAGGAGACGAGACGGATTCTCCCGCATCCCGACGATATCGTCATCGACGACGACTACGGCTACCATTTTGCAGGCCCTGTCGACGAAGCCGAACTGTGCAAGGTCGAACAGATAGTCCGCTACCGTGACGCACTGATCATGCAGGACGTGCTGGACGAGCGGCTGGCGGCGCGCCAGGCAAGCCAAACCGAGCAACCGGACAGGTCCGAGCAATCAGGTGCCTTGCTCTTTGCCAGTGTTCTCGACTCGACCTTGCCGTCACGCTTCCGTCTTGATGACACCACCATCATCCTTCGGCAGACGCGCTACGAAGCGGTCAATCTGCGACAGCTGCTCAAGGACACCTATCGCGCCTGGAAAGCAGCCGGCGCCAAAGACAAACGTGGCGTTCGGTTTACCGATCTGCAGTCAGCGCACAAACTGCTAACGAACGTAATCGACTTCGTGCAGGCAGTTCGCGAAGGCCGCATTGATGTCGATGCAATTGCCCGCGGTGAGTTTGACGAGACGTCGCGTCCATTCATTCGAGGCAACGGCTCGGTGGCGTAGAACCGAGGAATCAGAAGGGCAGAAACGGGGCCGTGACCGGACCGTCCGTTTTCGGGCCCGACGAAACGGTAGCTGCCGTTCGTTGCGGAGCGCGTACATGACTGCTGTCGATTCCAAGTTCATGCACCCACAGCTTCGGCGTGAGCGGAGTCGCTTGCTATCCGTCAGTTCTCAAGCCACCCAGTCGAGCTTAAGTGCTCCACAACGGCAAGCGATCTTCTTATCGCCGGGGATAACGGCATCGGCGCGAACCGGCTGAGCGCACACATTGCAGATGAACAGCGAAGCGAGCTTTTCGATATCCTCAAAAAGCACGTCAACATCCTCGGTAGAAATCGGGTCAGGATTGTCGTGCGAATCGACGTTCGCGATCAGCGCAGATCCGGCCAGGTCAGAAAATATCGGCAGTTCAGACGTTGCGCGGGATTTTGATTTGAGCGTCGAGCGAAGCTGACTCAGCAGTTCGTCCGGCATGCGCTTTTCGTTGACGTCGTTGTAGCGGAAGGCAACTCGCACCTGAAGCGCGTGGCATATCTGCTTGAGCAGGGATTCCAGAAGCTTGCGCAGGTCATTCGTCACATCATGCTTGCCACGCTTCTTTTCGATCAGTGCCCGGAAGGTCGCCGGGCTGTCGTCCAGCATGATGCCGTTCTCGTTGTCGGCGAGCACCTCCTTGAAAAGCCATCCGCTCTCCGCAAGCTCCTTCTTGATGAGGTCGAACCAGATCGCCTCATGGGTCAGCAGGATGATCTGCCAGTCGGCGAACTCTTCCTTTAGAAGACGCAGCAGCCGGCGGCGGTGACGGATATCGAAGCTTGTGACGATGTCATCCAGCACCATGAAGCGGGCGTGCTTGTTGAAGATGCGCGCATTCGAGAGAAACAGGACGATGCCGAGGCTGTTGATGTGACTCTCGCTCAGATATTTGTGGGGCGGGTGCGTCACCTTCCCATGAAATGAGAACTCGAACTCGACGCCTTCTTCGCCCACCATCCGAAGACGGACCTTGTCGACACTCTCGTTCGGATGCAGTCTACCATAGAAGCGTCCGACATCTTCGCTGACCGTATCCAGCACATCCTGAAGCGCATCGTTCTGAACTTTGATGAAGGCCTCGAACATCGCCGAAAGCGTCAGAATCTGCTGCTCGTATTGACTGCGCTTCTTGTGATTCTCCCGATAATCACGCAGATGCTGCTCCAGCTGTTGCAGCGTCGTGATAAGCTCGGTGATGCTCTTCTCCTGTTCAGTCAGTTCAAGCTTACCTGCCTCTTCTTTGGCCTGTTCTGCCGATGATTTCACCGCGTCCGACAAGGCCGCCAGATTGGCAGCAAGAGCCTCGTCCGGCTCATAGGCATCGAGGGTCTCGAAGCGATCGCGGACCTGCTTATACAATGTCCGAAGTGGGTCTGTGGCCGCGCGCAACTCGAACAAAAAAGTCGAGAACTGCGGGATATCGGCGAACTCCTTCGCGACTTCGCCGGCGTGCTTGCCAACCGTTGCCACGGCTTCGAGCAGCCTTTCCTTTGCGCCTTTGACCGCATCGTGCTGTTGCTGGAGCGTGGCGATCTCCAGCAGCCGGGCTTTGACCTCGACCTTGAGGGTTTCAAGATCGTAGTCGGTCAGGCAGAAAGGGCACTGTGCATCCGTGAACAGCCCCTCTTCGAGGACGTTCTTGCCCCGAGAAAGGAAGTCGCCGATGCGCAGTTTTCTGACATTCGCCCGTTCTTCGGTCAGCCTTGCATAAGGTGCGGCGAACGCATCCAGGGCCGACTGCACCTCAGCGATCTCTGTCTTAAGGGTTGAGCAGTGCCGCTCCAGTTGCTTTAGCTTCTCAGCGGCCTGAATTTTCTTGGGATCGGCTGCACGGCTGCGCAGTTCCTGAATAGCCGCCACGTATGAGGCCGCGTCATTGATCGCCGTTTCGAGACCGTAGGGCTTCGTCCGTTCGGAAGCAATTTCGTGGAATCGGTCGAACTCGGAGACCACTTCGCCGACAAGGTCGACCATCTTCCCCTGCAATGATTCCATCTGCCCTTTGGCGCTGGCATAGCCCGGGTCCCGCTGCAGGGCGTTGCGGGTCTGCTGGATCGCGTCGCGAAACTGGATGATCTCATCGTAACCGATGATTGAGGCGATCGCCTTGCGCTTGTCGCTCTTGGTGCTGTCGAGGAATCGAGTGATCTGGGAATGACGCAAGAAAATCCGGTCATCCTTCAGGCGCTCAACAAGGCCGGGGAAATCATCGCCGTCGCACGCCAGCGACGTTTTCAGGTCCGCGGAAAGTGTCTTCGTTCCCGATCTATCCTTGCCGTCAAACTGAATCGTGACACTGCTGCCATCCTGTTCATCGCAGTGGACGTGGCGCAACGCCGCGTGCCGGCAGTCTTCACGCCACAGATGGCCAACTCTGTCCATGATGAACCACTCCAGCGCATCGGTGATGGTGCTCTTGCCGGAAGCATTCTCGCCATAAATGGCGATGCTCTTATGGTGCTTTGTGAAGTCTAGGGAGAGTTCGAATCGCGCCCCCCGAAACCTGGCGGCGTGGAGCTGCCGAAGCCTCGTCATAGAAAATCCTGCTTATCGGTGCCGGAGGGTGCTACCGACGCGCGGTCGGCTTCGAGGCTGCGCAACAAATTCGTCTTCGTCAGCTTACCTTCATCCCGAAGCGCCTTGACGGCCGCAACGGTTTTCGGTTCCAGATCGGGGCTCTGTGCCATTTGGTCGATAAAGGCGGTTACCACCTCGTCTGCGGACCTGATATTGTCACCTATCATTATTGTTCCCCCGAGGTCACCCGTGCGGATCGTTTTCTCAGAAAACTACAACTTACGCGAACAGGAGATCAAGTTTGTGCAGGGGGTTGTGGGGTTATACTTCATTTATCTGGAGCGGCTGGCGGTCCCATATCCGTTCAGCTCCTCTCGTCTCATCTATATCGGGATGAGCGAATCGAGGCAGAACAGCATCGGGTTGCGGCTTCGCGGCCACCTTACCGGGCAGTCAGGGAATCTCGGAATTCGCAATTACGCAGCCCGCCACTCGACCAAATTCTCATACTACTCGCTCGACGTGCTACGGCGCGGCGGAACGGGCGACTTGTTCCAACTCGAAAGCTTCTTTCTGAGGGATTTTCAGGCCCACCTGGGGTGCTTCCCAATCTGTAATGGCCAAGCGGGCATCGAGCGGGCGGACGTGCCATTGGTTCCTCTGGAGCTGAGAGTGGACTGGCGCTTTTTCGATGAATCGTCGGCGACAGAAACTTAGTCGACACGCTTCGTTTCCAGTTTAAGACGTTCCGAAAATCGGGAAGCACGTCAATTGGATGGATGCCCTGTGGCGCGCGCTCAAACCATTGTATGCGTGCCGCCGCAAATCGTTCCCGAAGTTGAACCGCCGTGACCGGACAAAAAATTCTCTTACGTTTCGGGAACGCGGCACCGGGTCCACTCATCCAATGGGCGAACGGAGCGATTGCCCCATTACACCGACCGGCCGTCCTGCCGCCATAAGGAGTTCGATTGTGCTCAATAAGATGATCATTCCCGACCATACCTGCGACAGCGTTCCGGTCTCTGACCGCATTCGCGCACGTTTGAAGGCTGCCGGACACACCTTCCGGGCCAATGACAACATCGCGGCTTTCATCGAGGATGGTGAACTGGAAGGACTTTGCCTGGAAGTCGAGGACCGGATGAATGCGGTGCTTGACGCGCTAGTGATCGACACGGAGAACGATCACAACACCGTTGACACGGCGCAGCGCGTAGCGAGGATGTTTGTCGATGAGGTGTTTGGAGGACGGTATCGCCCGGCTCCGCCCGTCACCAGCTTTCCCAACGTCTCACAGCTGAATGAACTGATGATCGTCGGCCCGCTCACGGTACGCAGTGCCTGCTCCCACCATCTGTGTCCGATCATGGGAACGATGTGGATCGGCGTCCTGCCCTGCAAGGAGGCTGAACTGATCGGCCTGTCCAAGTTCGCCCGCCTCTGCGACTGGATCATGAGCCGGCCGCAGATTCAGGAAGAGGCCGTGATCATGTTGGCCGATGAACTTGAAAAACGCATCCGGCCCGAAGGGCTGGCAATCGTGATGGAGGCGGACCATTTCTGCATGCACTGGCGTGGGGTCAAGGATGAGCAGCCGGTCATGACGACGTCCATCATGCGAGGCGCGTTTATGCAGAACGAGGCGCTCAGACGTGAATTTCTCGACCTGCGCAAAAGGTGCGGGGAGTGACCTCGATCAGAGATTCAAGATGCTATCCGATAAGTCTTGCCGGTGCGCTTGGCAGAGGCGACTTCCCGATGCCGGGGAACGCGATGAAAGGCACTGGTGCTATATAACTCCGAGGAGGGACGAATGCATACGGCCGTAGAGCAACTAGCATCTGCTTTAACGGAAGATGTTCCGGATACCGAACTGGCCAGGCGTGCAGCACAAAAGGACGGTGCCGCCTTCGAGGCGATCATGCGTCGTCACAACCAGCTCCTGTTTCGCACGGCGCGCGGTATCGTCCGCAGCGACGGTGAAGCAGAAGACGTCGCACAGGAAGCATGGATGCAGGTTTGGCGCTCTCTCTCAGGCTTTCGGTCAGAAAGCAAGCTCTCCACCTGGCTGGTTCGCATCACCGTCAACGAGGCGCTGGGTCGGTTGCGCGGGAAGAGATCGCAGATAATTCCACTGGAGATAGCCATGATGTCGTCCGACAACGACACACGGAAGGCGCTGACGGAGGCGCCGGATCGCGGACCGGAGCATTCGGTCGAACGGTCCCGGCTCCGCGCTCTGATAGAGGCGCGCATCGCGGTTCTGCCCGAAGTATTTCGCAGCGTCTTCATGCTTCGCGCAATCGAGGAGATGAGCGTCGATGAGGTGGCGGAGGTGTTGGACATTCCCGCAGCCACAGTCCGCACACGCTATTTCCGCGCCCGTGCCCTTCTGCGCGAAAGCCTTGCGCAGGAGATGGATGTCGCCATCGGCGAGGCCTTCAGTTTTGCCGGTGAGCGCTGTGATCGCGTCGTCGCGGGCGTCATGGCTCGAGCCCGGGTGGAAGGTCTTTGCAAGTGAGGCTTTTTGCCGATCAGGAAACATCTTTGCCACGCAGGGCGTCGATATGAAGGGAGACTTGGCATGGCCAATACGCAGGACGCGGATAGGGGCCACGATCTTACCCAGGGGGTGACACTGGCTGATTTCAACGGCCGACAGATGTTGCGCGGGCATGTGGGGAAAGCCTCCGTCCTGCTTGCACGCGTCGGTGAAGAGGTGCTGGCAGTCGATGCCAGTTGCACGCACTACGGAGGCGCGCTGGATCAGGGCTTGATCACCGAGGAAACGGTGCGCTGCCCGCTGCATCACGCCTGTTTCTCGCTGCGCACCGGCGAAGCTCTCGGTGCTCCTGCCTTTGACCCGTTGTCATGCTGGAAGGTGGTGCGAGATAGCGAGCGGATTGTCGTTCGCGAGAAGTCAGCGACCCCGCCGCGCAAGTTTCCCAGCACTCACGAACCGCGTGCCATTGTGATCATTGGCGCGGGGGCTGCCGGTTTTGCATGTGCCGAGATGCTGCGCAGAAGGGGCTATGAGGGAGAGCTCACCCTGCTGAGTGCTGACAAGGACGCGCCTTACGACCGGCCGAACCTGTCCAAGGACTATCTGGCCGGCGATGCGCCGCCCGAATGGATGCCGCTCAGGCCGGATGAGTTTTACCAGAAATACGACATCGATCTGCAACTGGGGGTGTCGGTTTCCGCCATCGACGTGCAGGCGCGCCGCGTAGTGCTGGAGGGCGGGCGTGTTCTGGAGTTCGACCGCCTCCTGATCGCGACGGGAGCGGAACCGGTTCGCCCGCCGATCCCCGGCGCCGACCTGCCGCATGTATTCACGTTACGCAGCTTTGCTGACGGTCGCGCGCTTTCCGCGGCGGCGGAGAAAGCAAAGTCAGCCGTGGTTCTGGGGTCGGGTTTTATTGGTCTCGAGACAGCGGCCGCGCTCAGGCAGCGTGGGCTGAACGTGCATGTGGTGACGCTGGATGCCCGTCCGCTTGAGAAGGTGCTTGGGCCGGCACTGGGCGATTTCATTGCCGGGTTACACGAAGGTCATGGTGTCACATTCCATATGCGGACTTCGATCAAGACGATCTCCGCCAATGCGGTGACGCTCTCATCAGGTGCCAAGATTGAGGCGGACTTGGTTGTCATGGGCGCAGGTGTTCGCCCGCGCACCACACTGGCGGAGAAGGCCGGGCTGTCAGTCGACAACGGGGTTCTCGTTGATGAGCGGCTTCAGACGTCTGTTCCCGGCATCTACGCAGCCGGCGACGTGGCGCGATGGCCAGGCCCGCAGCACACCGAAACAATGCGCGTCGAACATTGGGTTGTGGCGGAGCGCCAGGGGCAGGTGGTTGCCGCAAACATGCTCGGGGACGACAGCCCATTTGGCGACACGCCTTTTTTCTGGAGTACACATTACGATGTCACCATTCGCTATGTGGGTCATGCCGAAGACTGGGATGTTGCGGCCGTCGATGGCGATGTTTCGTCATGCGATGCCAGCATTAGCTACCGGCGGGACGGGCAAACGCTGGCTGTTGCCACGCTGGGGCGCGATATGGAGGCGCTGACCAGAAGGCGGCACCTGCCCGCAGCCGAATGACGGCCATCGGCTCCTATTGCCCTGGGTAGCGGACACGCAAATCGGGATCGATCACGGCACCATCGGACAAGTGAGCGCGGACGCACTTTCCGATGTCCATGATGTGAAAGACGCTAATGCCGCGTGCGATGAGGTGGTCGGCGATAATCCGCCGGTGGCATCGCCACCAGACCGCCTCCGCACACATGAGGGCGCATCTATGTTCCCGACAAAGACCGAGAAGTTGAAGAAGAGCAGATTGAAACTCGTCCGTGCGCGCGAAATCGGCGTAGTTGTGAAAGCTTCTGTTGTTCCAGAAACCGTTTTCTTCAGACGGGATGTCCGCAACCTTTGATCGAAGACCGCCAAGGGAGGCGCAGTGGGTGTAGCCGATCCCATGGGGCTGCAGCTCCGGCGTGAGAACTTTCGCATTGAAAGACGGATTGGATCGTGATCCCGGAAACCGGCGCACGTCGACGACAAGATCGACGGAGGTTTCCAGAAGCATCTGCTTGAAGGTCGGCAGTGTGCGGTTTGAGTGACCGATCGTGAAAGCCGCCGAACCAGTCTGGACTGCCTCAATCATTTTCCGACAGCGCCGATTCTTTGTGAGCGGCGATGTGATCCGTTTTGTCGCTCCTGATCTCGTATTGAGGCTCTTCCGGCGATGCGCGCCGCCGGTGCCCCTTGTAGTCGAAATCGCGCTTGTGGATCTTGATGATGGTTCCGGAGACCCGCCCGGCCTCCGAATTCCAGGTGACGGATTCGCCAACCTTGAACTTGCACATTGCAGCTACTCCCTGCCAAGGCTTCCGGAAGCAAACGTAATTGGTTGGCACAGCGTTCCGTGTGCGCCGACCGTGATCTGTTCCGATTAATCAGGATGATGGCGGTTCGATGGTCACAATCTCATCTCGCTGCGTTATCACCGTCAAATGGGTGCAAGAGCAGTTCGCTGAGCTTGTAGGTTTCGCGGTTGCTTTCGGTGTTGAGGAAACACCAGATGATCAGCGGCGTGAATCTGCCGGATACTTCTCCTCGTCAACGCTGCCATTGATGCTCCGGTAGCGACGCCCAGAAGACTCTCGCTTTGCCCAGCGATCGATGGGACAACATTAGTCGATGTATCATTGGCGCCGATGTGGTTGCCGTGGCGGCTCAGCTGCCTGGGTGGCGCGTAGGGCGACATTTCCGTGCTTGCCTCAGTACGCGGTGAAGAGCTAAAGTGGCATAGAGAATACCACTTTTGAGGTCGACATGCACGAGCCCTTAACCCAAAAGCCGCGCCCGGCCCCGGAACAGCCCTTGGAGCATCCAGCCGTCAATCGCACGTTCATCGGCAAGCTCGTCCGTGAGTTCTACCGCCGGGTTCGGGCGGACGACCGCCTTGGCCCGATCTTCAAGGGAGTGATCGGCGACGACTGGGACCCTCATCTGGAGAAAATGACCGACTTCTGGTGTGCTGTGATCCTCAAGAACGGGGCTTACAGCGGCCGGCCCGTCCCCGCCCATCTGAAACTCAAGCAGGTGCGTGAGGAGGACTTCGAAATCTGGCTCGGCATCTTCGGGCAGACCGCGGCCGACCTGTGCGAGCCACTGGTCGCGGACGTCTTCATCGAGCGGGCCGAACGCATTGCCCGCAGTTTGAAGCTCGCGATGTTCTTCTGTCCGTCGGCCGCCGGAGCGGCTGCGAAGGAGGAGACTTGACATGGCGCCCCGCTCCACAGACCCTTTCCCCGATGCCGTCGCGGCTTTCATAGCGCTCGCGTGGCTGGGAATGCTCCTTGGGATTTCTTTCCTCGCGACCCCTGTGAAATTCCAAGCGCATTCGCTTGACTTCCCGGTCGCGCTGGAGGTCGGCCGCGTGACCTTCGCCACCTACTCCAAGGTGGAATGGGGATTGTCGCTGCTCCTCGTCATCGCGACATTCTTTCCGAAGGCCTCGCGCCCCGAGATCGTCTTCACGGCGGCGACGGTCCTCGTTGTTGCGGTCCAGGCCCTCTGGCTTCTGCCCATCCTCGACGCGCGCGTAGAGGCCGTGATCTCGGGAAAGTTGCTGTTGCCTTCGATGCACCACACGATCTACGCCGCGGGCGAGGTGGCTAAGGCTGCTGCGCTTGTTGCGGTCGCGTTGATCGCCCTGTTCAGATTGGGATGGCGCGATGACGTTGAACGGAGTAGCGCATGAAACTGACGCTCCACACCGACTACGCGCTGCGCATGCTGATCTTTCTGGCCGTACATGAAGGCAGACCTGCCACCGTCTCGGACGTCGCGACGACATACGGGCTTTCTCGCAACCACCTGCTGAAAGTGGCGCTGAAACTCGGGAAGCACGGATATGTCAGGACGGCCCGCGGCCGGTACGGAGGCATTTCGCTGGCGGCACCGCCCGAGGATATCAACCTCGGCCGGATCGTGCGGGCGACGGAGGACGGCTTCGCGCTTGTTGAATGCCTGGGCGCCGATGGGGGCGCGTGTGCCATTTCTCCCGCATGCACGCTGAAAGGCATCGTCGGTAAGGCAGTAGAGGCCTTCCTCGCCGTCTTTGACGACCATACGCTTGCTGATCTCGTCGGCAACCGCACCTTGCTCAAGGAATTACTGGAAATACCCGGGGATCCGGCGAGAGCCGCATGAAGAGAGCTTCCGGGGCCAACACCAGACAGCTTACGTTCGCAGAACGGCAGAACATCGCGGCTATCCTCGCTGCGGCGTCGCGAGGGCAGCGCACGGCCGCTCCGACGTTCTTAGGGTTCATGGCACCATTGTCATGCTGTTCGCGGGCATGCCTCTCTATCCAACGGGAAGGGGCGCATCTGCGTCGGGTACATTCTCTATCCGCAGATCAACGACTGTTGTGTACCGCTTTCTAGGCTGCCGGGTAGCTGCACTCGAGGTCTGTCAGCAGTCCATTGTGCAACCCGTAGATCCAGCCATGAATTCTTATCTGGCGTCCGGCCTTCCAGGCTGATTGCATGATTGGCGACCGGACCAGTCGCTCGACTTGCGACTTGACAGAGAGCTCGCAAAGCCGATCGAGCCGCGCATGCGAACCGTCGCATTTATCAAGCTCTGCTGCCCGCACGTTAGCAAGGTCTCTTACCGGCTGCAGCCAATGATCGACAATTCCGTGCCGTTTGTCTTCGAGTGCTGCCTGGATGCCCCCGCAGCCATAATGGCCACACACGATCACGTGACGGATATCGAGTGCCTCTATCGCGAACTCCAGCACGGAAAGCAGGTTAAGGTCGCTGGGATGAACAAGATTGGCAATATTGCGATGGACGAATACCTCGCCTGGTTGCAGTCCGGCGATCACGTTGGCAGGCACCCTGCTGTCTGAGCAACCGATCCAAAGGTATTCTGGGCGCTGCAGAGCTGCCAGCCTTCTGAAGTAGCCCTCGTCCTCCCGTATCCGCTCGGCGGCCCACTGCCTGTTGTTGACAAGCAGGTCCGATAACATTCTTCACTCCTGCGACTTCCGCATTTTAGCCTATTAGAAGGATGTTCGGGGTTGATTCAATGCAATTATTTCGTTTCGAATGAACATAAAAAATCGTTTGTCCTTCACAACTTGCATGGGAATCGTACCGAGCGGTAGCTGTTGTGACTCAGATTCAGGCTTTAGCGGCGAGGCGATGGTTTGCGCCAATTTTTTGTGACGCGCTGTCGCTCATGAGGCAGGAGGCATCCATGGGAATGATTCGCCGCGGACGCGCCGCGCGTCTTTGTGAGGCGGGCGTGCACACATTGGCCCGAGTATCTGCCGCGCCGTGGGCCACCGTAGCGTGGAACGATCCCGTGTGCGAAGAACAGACCGTGCTGCGGGGACTCAGTCGCGGCCATTGCGATGACGCCGAAACGATTGCGGGGCACGGCTGATAGTATTGGGATTGGCGGTTTTTCGTCCCTCCGGTCTGGGCATCACTCAAAGCGGACGCGAATTGGTGGCGGCAAAGTTGCTTGGCTTACGCGATCATGAGACTCTCAATGAACCACTTGTTTGAGGCCGTCGAACGCCAATTTTAGGTCGTCGCGCCCCTCGCTATCCTCAGAATACACAGCATATGCCGGGTAGGTGAACCGGGGCGCGCCAGCAACCAGTTCCAGTTCGCCGGCTTCCACATGTGGTGTCACGGCGCTTCTCCGAAAGTACCCGGTGCCGCCGGCTCGCAAAATGTAATTCAGTCCCAACGGACCAAGCCCAACCATGAGCCCGGCAATGTTCGGCGATGGCGATGCTGATGCATGCGATGCCGTAAACTGCGGCCCCCAATCGACATGGACATAGTGGAAATCGTCTTCGTCGGCTGATTCATTTATTGTGCGGACAAGAACAAGCTCTTCTTCTTCGATCAGTTCAATCCTGAACCCCCTTAGCATTGGTGGCGCATAAAGGACTGCAATGTCGAGAACTCCGGTCCGCAACTGCTCGACCAACTGATCCGGAATGCCGACATTGGCTCGGATTGCGATCTCGGGCTGGTTCTGTTTCATCCATAACAGCCAATCGAGAAGCAAGGGGTTCCACAGGCTAAGTTCGCCGCCCAATGCTACGATGCTCGTCTTTCCAACCGGAACCTTTAGCTGTTGGCGGGCACGCTCCCACACTTGGAGAAAAGATTGTGCGAAACGTTCGAATTCACGTCCGGCGGCCGTCAAGACGGCGCCGTTCCGATTCCGAACGAAGAGTCTACGGCCGAGCTCGTCCTCAAGCGTGCGGATACGTGCGCTGACGGTAGTTTGGGTGACGTGGAGCCGATCCGACGCTTTGAGAAAGCTTCCCGTATGAACGATCTCCAAAAAAGTGCGGGCTCGATCAATATCCATTACGAAACTCCAATAAGAGCAATTTTATTGCATTCATATAGCATTTAATTCCGTTTGCTTTCTACTTTTATCACGTGCAGCCTCACGAAGGTTTGCACGGAAAAATTGCCAATGTGCGATACATCAAAGCCCGCAGCATATGCCTCGCCGCCCTGCTTCATGCATGAGCTGGCGCCGGATTGCGGCGGCAAACACAATGGTTCCGATGTCTGGCTCGACGTGCAGCGGTGGCGGAAGGCCGAACGAAAGCGGCTCCTCGCCAGTCGCTTGCTGCGGCCTCAAGCTCACCGGCAGAACAGTTCTGATGCGATTGCAAAACAACTGGATTTAGACATCAAGCAGTTTGCCGGCAAGGTTATCGGCAGCTACTGGCCGATACGGGGTGAACCAGATCTGCGCAACTGGGGCATCGAGGTCGCAGAACGTGGTGGCCGCATCGCGCTCCCCGTTGTCATTGAAAAGGGCCAGCCTCTCGAATATCGGATATGGACCCCCGGCGATCCGTTGGAGCGGGGCGTGTGGAACATCCTTGTTCCGACACGTAGGGCCGCGGTGCAGCCGGACGTCGTCATCGCGCCGCTCGTCGGATTCGACCCACAGAACTATCGGCTCGGGTATGGCGGCGGTTATTTCGATCGTACCCTGGCATCAATGACAGAAAAGCCACGGACGATCGGCGTCGGCTATGCCGATAGCGAACTTTCGACCATCTATCCACAACCCCACGACATACCGATGGACGCGATCGTCACGAGCTAATCGATAGACGCAGGCAAGGCCTGGTTCCTGAATCTCGTTTGCTTCTGAAACCGCCGCGCCTGTCATACACCAAAGGGGCACGGCATATGTCTGACGCAGCATACGTTGATAAGCCGACCTTCGCGCGCCGCTGGCTGTTTTCGACCAACCATAAGGACATTGGCACACTTTATCTGATTTTCTCAATGCTGGCCGGCATCCTTGGCACAGTGCTCTCGGTTGCAATTCGTATGGAACTCCAGCAGCCAGGCATGCAGATCTTCGCAGGCTCGGACATATTCAACGTCTTTGTCAGTTCTCATGGGCTGGTGATGATATTTTTCGTTATCATGCCAGCGCTCATCGGCGGCTTCGGCAACTGGTTCGTTCCAATCATGCTCGGCGCGCCGGACATGGCCTTCCCTCGGATGAACAACATTTCGTTTTGGCTGATTGTTGCTTCGTTCCTTATATTCCTGATGTCGCTATTCGTGCCCGGAGCGCCGGGATCGTCCGGTCATGGTGGCGGGTGGACATTATATCCACCCTACTCGACCAGCGGCCAGCCGGGGCCAGCGGTCGATCTCGTAATCCTGTCGATCCATCTGTCTGGCGCCTCCTCAATCCTCGGCGCAATCAATTTCATCACGACAATATTCAACATGCGCGCACCGGGCATGACGTTGCACAAAATGCCTTTATTCGCATGGTCCATGCTGGTCACGGCATTCATGCTTCTGTTGGCGCTTCCCGTCTTGGCAGGGGCCATCACCATGCTTCTGACCGATCGCAATTTCGGCACCGCCTTTTTCGATCCCGCAGGTGGTGGGGACCCAATACTTTACCAGCATCTGTTCTGGTTCTTCGGTCATCCTGAAGTCTACATAATGATTCTGCCCGCCTTCGGGATCATCAGCCATGTGATCTCGACATTCGCCAGAAAGCCGATCTTCGGCTACCTCGGCATGGCCTATGCCATGGTTGCGATCGCAGCCATCGGGTTCGTGGTCTGGGCGCACCATATGTATACCACGGGCATTTCGATCGAAAGCCAACGCTATTTTGCCTTCGCTTCGATGGTCATTGCGGTGCCCACCGGAGTGAAGGTTTTCTCCTGGCTCGCAACGATGTGGCGCGGCTCCATCACTTTTCGCGTGCCGATGCTATGGGCGACAGGCTTTGTGCTGCTGTTCACGATTGGCGGAGTCACCGGGGTGGTCCTCGCGAGTCCGGGTATCGACCGAACGCTGCACGACACCTACTACGTCGTCGCGCACTTCCACTACGTGCTGTCACTCGGGGCGGCCTTCGCTATCTTTGCCGGCTGGTATTATTGGTTTCCGAAGATGAGTGGCTACATGATGAGCGAGACGCTCGGCCGGCTGCATTTCTGGCTGACCTTCGTCGGAGTCAATCTCGTATTCTTTCCGCAGCATTTTCTCGGTCTTGCCGGCATGCCGCGCCGCTACGCAGACTACCCCGACGCGTATGAAGGCTGGAATCTGGTATCTTCAGTCGGTTCGTATATCGCCGCGGCGGGACTGGTAATCTTCTTAATTGCGGTCGGCGAGGCATTTTTCCGAAAGCGCATCGCGGGAGCAAATCCCTGGGGTGATGGGGCGACGACCCTTGAGTGGACACTCGCTTCGCCGCCACCGTTTCACCAGTTTGCATCCCTTCCTCGCATCAGGTGACAGGAGGCACGGATGAACGAAGCAGCGGACACCGCAATCAATCTGCCAGCAATTCTGCTCCTTTGGTTTTGGTGGGCGTTCTTGACCTTCGTTGATACGGTCACGCGCAAAACGGATGCTGAAGACGCAAAGCAGTCGGCTCTCGCGGAATCAAACGTCAACCTCGCACACAGTCTGGATGACGAGCGCTTTGGTGAAATCGGTCGGCTCGATCCTTCATTTGATCCCAACGCATTTCTCGACGGTGCTCGTCGCGCCTATGAGATCATTGTCGAAGCGTTCGCAGCAGCCGACATCGAGACGCTGAAGC